>JBBRVA010000260.1:0-9646 GCA_038247295.1 Caldilineales bacterium
CGTTCGGCGTTTCGTGATTTATTCGATTCTTGCTCTAATTTGTGGATTGCTTGTGCCAGTTTCTTTTTTTCAAAGAAACGATGCCAATACGAAGAAAATATGAAGATATTAAGCTGGTGGATGATTATTTTGATTTTGGTCGGTGTGGCATTGGTCAGTGGGTTATTGTTTGGTCTGTTAGGCGATTTACTCGGACTCTCGCCAAGCATGAAAAGTGGCGGTATGGCGGCGTGCGTCGGTGTTGCCGCAGCATTTTTGATAACTCGCCGACGAGTAGCCGTCAATGAACAAAAGAATCACTGATTTGCCGCGAGAGCAGCTCGTGCTTAAGAAGCAATTCGTCAAGAGTTTGCCGCGTAAAAACACACATACGTCGAATAATTCGATGGACGCGCGGGCGGCAAACAGCTGCTTTGTTAAAACAGTGTCTGTTAAATCTTGGCGGGCTTGGCGGCGGTTTCGCCCCACATCATCTCTGCCGTCATGCCGCTTCGCACCTATAAAGTAGGGGATAATCGAAAAGATGACATACCATCAACAATGGCAAAATTACAAAATCTGAAATATCCTTTTCTGGGTTTTCTTTCTGGGTTTTATTCTGGGGTTTGTTCTGATATTTTTCTTGTCGCCTCTCTTGAATTCTTACAAGGTCGTCGTCGTGGTAGCTATATTATGGACAGCCGCGCTTGTTATTACAGGGGTTTATAAAACTCGCTGGAAATGCCCGCGCGGCCACAAGCCCTTTCAACAGTGGCAGGCAGGCAATCCGGCAGCTATAGGTAATAAATGCATGCATTGTGGATTGCCGAAATGGGCGGAATCGGACGAAGGTTAGAAAACGATAGGTGATGTCTATTAGTGGACGGCATAACAACTCATTGAGCCGGAGCGCGAATAGCGCGGCTTTTATCGCTATACTGAGCAAGGCCATAGATGATAACGATTTCTACCACTTTCTCTGTGGTCACAATTATCATTTATGCCCTTCACGAGTATAGTCTTGGCTCTATCGACGTTTCGTCGCGGGATTTGCCCTGCGTATGATTAAAGTTGATATGAAACGAGAATTGTCATCGAAACTAACTTTCGCAGCAAAAATAATTGCGCCCGGCTTATGGATATTTTTCTGGGTCGTACTTACTTTAGTGCTGCTCTTTGGCGTTGATGAAAGGACTAAGCCGCCGTCCATTTACTTTTTCGTTATGGGAATTGTCATCACGACGATTTTCTATTTCACGATCATGAAATACAAGAAAGTCTCGGTTGATGATGATTTCTTATACGCCTCAAATTACTTGAAAGAAATAAAAATCTCGCTTTCCGACATCAGCGATGTAACTGAAATCGTCTGGATCAGAGGTCATCCGGTGACGATTCACCTGAAAACGCCGTCGGAGTTCGGCAGCAAAATTACCTTTACCCCGAAATCGCAGGGTTTCAAGTTTTTCCAGCCGCATCCGGTTGTTGATGAGTTAAAGGCACTGGCGAAAATAAACAATGCCGCAGGTTTCAGCGGTTAAAGTTAATATCCGCAAGGAAATCGACATTTATGTCAACAGCCGAAATAAAAGAGATTATTCCTGCGCCGGCGGAAGCCGTTTTTGAGTTGCTACACGATTACCGGCGGCGGCTTGAATGGGATACGCTTTTGCAGGAAGCATATCTGGAATCCGAATTCAGCAAAGCGGAACACGGTGCGATTTCCGTTTGTCGCGGAAAAGGGATTTTTGGCAATTTTGCATTGCGGACGCAATATGTTTCTTTTGAAAAAGGTAAAGTTGCTGCTGTCAAGATGCTAAACCGCCCGCCATTTTTCGACTCTTTCGCCGCCAGCATCAGACACTTTAAAGTTGACGATAACCACTCGGAAGTGATTTACAAAGTCAGTTTCACCGCCAGACCGCGCTCCTTGCGATGGATGCTGCATCCGTTGATGCGCGTTGTTTTTGTATGGGAAACACGAAGAAGGCTGCGAGCATTAAAAAATTTCTTTCAAACACAGGTCACTGTTTAGCAAATTCCATTGCTGAAAGATATAAAAGGAAATGGATGTAAAATTTGACTCTCCGGCATTTCCGGCAGCTGTGTTCTTGCAAGATATGATAAGCAGCGATTTCGGTTTGGTCAGAAAATTGAATGCCGAACAAATCACAGAAAGCCAAGTGAAAATATGACCTGGATACAAAAATTTTTCACACGGGTTTTGCCTGCTTCGTGGGCGAAGTCAATGGAAGCGGATTCGCGCCTTTGGTTTATGAAATGTCTGGGGTGTAATTTTGAAGAATCATATTGGGATTTTGGCGGAATTCGCTGGAAAGCGACGGGCAAGCCTAGAAATTTGAGGAAATGCCCAAACTGTGGGAAAAGGTCTTGGCATCAGACTTACAAAAGAGAGAAAGAAAACCAATGAAGAATAGCGCAATTATTGGAATAACTGTCAAAATTGCAGACGATAAAGATTGAAAATAAAGCTGTGCGTCGGCAACAGTTTATCGTGTAAAAATAGAGACACGCCCAACAAATCATTGGACGTGAGGGCGAAACAGCGATTTTCTTATTGCATTGTCGGTTAAACTCAAACGGGCTTGGTGGCGGTTTCGCCCCAGGTCAACTCAATCGTTCGGCCTTATCCACATGAAGCCGACTCAATAGTGGTACGGCTGTGCTCCCGCTGTTTCTATACGCTGATTAGGAAAGCGCTCGTACGGCAGGGTCATTGGGAAGATTCAGCGTACGCTCATCTAGGAGACAGTGGAATGAGAGAGATCATGCGTATACAAGCCCACCAGGTATCGCCCCCACTCCGAGCCCTGTTTGACGTGGGCCAGCCGGTTGCCATTCGCTGCTTTGCCGTGTTGGATGGCTCTATTCGCGGGCAGATATGGACAGACGATCTGGCCCAGCCCACCTGGGGCGCGGTCCAGGAGGCGGCTTTGGGCACCCTGTTTCTGGGCGGGCGACCAGACGCCAGTCTGGTGCAAGAGCTGATTGAGGAACTGCGCCAGGAACGGGATGTCGGACTCGCACTATGGCCTGACCATCCCTACAACCAGCTTCTCCCTCCCGCTCCCGATTACGACGGATGGGAATTGGAATTCACTGATCGGCCAATGGGCGTAGCCCCGGTCTCTGATTTATCCGTGCGGGTATCGCACCTACTGGAACTGCGCCAAAGATAACCTGGGCTCGGCTGGCTTGGCGCGCAGAATGGGATACCAGACTGAGAAGGAGTTCCGATTTGTCGCCTGGGAATCCTCTAACCGCTAGTACACTTGGGCGGAAATAACCATACTATTCTCCGGTGAATCAGTAGTGAATCAGTAGGACAGTGAGACAGTACAAACACTGTTCTACTGTCCTACTGATTCACTGTCTTACTTACGCCCAAGTGTACTAGGATGATATCAGCCAAGGAACCCCAAAATGCAGATCGTGCCCTACCAACCCGCACACCTGCCTGGCCTTTACACAATCTATCGCCAGGCGACGGCAAACATACCCCATTGCCGGTTTATCCCCAGCCAGACGTATACCGGCCAGGCGCTGGCCAGGGCGGAACAAGCTGGGGCCGGCCTACTAGTGGCCGAAGATCACGGCGCGGTGCAAGGGATTGTGATGCTCCGTCCAGTTGCGCCGGGCAGGGACGACGTGCCGCAACTAGAGATCACCGGTCTCTTCGCACCAGACGAAGCAACTGTCGCCCTACTCCTCGCGGCGTGCTTCTCCTGGGCAGAGGGAGCCCAAAGGATCGTAGCATTTCCAGCAGAAGATGGCCACTGTCCAATGCCGGCCTACAACTCCGGCTGGGATGGCTTGTCCGACCAGATGCCATCCGTCGCGCGCGTGCTCGCCCGTCACGGATTCGCGCCTACCTATCGTGAGCTCCACCTCGAATGTACTGCGCCGCACTTTCCACCCCCGCCCCTGCCGGCGCCGCCCGGCATCACGCTGGTCGAGAGCACAGGGGATGGATATCTGGCCGTACGCGCGATGGCCGGCGATCAGGAGGCCGGCATCTGTCTCTACATGCGGATGTCGAAGTATTCTGACCATCCAGAAGCAAGCGGCTGGGGATATATCGACTGGCTGCATGTTACAGAAGCCCAGCGGCGGCGCGGCCTCGGCCGCTATCTCATAACGTGGGCGCTGCGGCGATTGTGGGAGCAGGGCTGCCTCGGCTGCTGGCTTACAACGATCGCGGACAATTGGTCGGCACAGGCGCTATACTTAAGTCTGGGCTTTGAGATCCTCGACACATCCTCCTCGTGGGCAAAGCTGATCCGTACGAGCTAAGCCACACATTCTACCCTAACAAGCGAGCGAGGATGGTTGACTATCCTCGCTCGCTTTTATTATCTCCTCAATGATTGACAGAACGTAACTGTTCAGCTAGGAACGCCTCAGTGCTGTTTTCTATGGTCCACGCTGTTTTCTGTCTAACAAATTCTCATTAAAGCCCCAAAACCAAAACGTTAACCAAAATTTAATAGAATAATCAGTCAATTTGCCAGATAACTACCAAGATTTAACAATCGTGGATCGGCTACAATAAGACCACAAGCAACACAGCAAAGTAAGACAACGAACTATGATCTTAGCCGAAAGTTGAGGTAGCTCATGTATATCACGACAAGCAAAACCATTTCTCCCCGGATTGCCACCTATTCGCAAGATGGTTTGGGGCTTGGCCATATGCGCCGTACACACCTGATTGCCAGTCAATTTCTGGGATCGCGCCCGGATGCTTCGGTCTTGACCCTGTCCGATTCGCAGCTTGGCCAATTTTTCACGCTGACACCGAATCATGACTATCTCAAACTGCCGTCGATTGTCAAAGATGGACCCGGCAAGTGGCGGGCGGCCAACCTGAACATGCCTTTTGATGATGTTCTAGAAATGCGCCAAGAACTGATTCGCCAAGCCATATTACGTTTTCGCCCGCAGGTGTTACTGGTCGATCACATGCCGCACGGCGCAATGGGTGAACTATTGCCCACGCTAGAGGCGCTGCGCAGCAGCGGCGCCGAGACCAAAATCGTCTTGGGCTTGCGCGATATTCTGGATGCGCCGCAGACCGTACAAAGCCGCTGGCAGATCGAAGGCGCCTATGCCGCCGTTGAAGCGTATTACGATCAAGTGTTGGTGTATGGCATGCGCAACGTCTTTGATTTGGCTGAACAATACCGTTTTTCACCAGCCGTGACCGAGCGCTTGCACTATTGTGGCTATGTGTGCGAACCAGCCAAAATATGTGAACCAAACAAAACAACCACACCATCGGCGCTGCGGGCCAGATTTCTCAAGGGCGCCGACGCCTGTGCCAAATTGATTGTGGCCATGGCCGGTGGTGGTGCGGATGCCTACCCAATGATGCGGGGCTTGGTCGAAGCCTTGCCGGCGATCCAGAGTCGCCAACGGTCGCCGCTGGTTTTGATCACCGGGCCGTTTATGCCGGCGGAACTGCGTCGGGATCTAAAATTACGGGCGCGTGGCTTGCCGGTCCGCATCCTTGATTCTGTCGATGACACCCACAGCTATCTCCAGGCCGCCGATCTGGTAGTGGCGATGGCGGGCTACAATACAACCGTCGAAATCTTGCAAACGGGCAAACGGGCAATTCTGATCCCACGCCGCGGCCCCAGCGCCGAACAGCGCACGCCAGCCCAGCTCTTTGCCGCCCGCGGTTGGGTGGAGATGTTGGATCCTGATGATTTGAACGTCGAAGCCCTTGCCCCCCTGGTTGTCAAGAGCCTGAGCCAGGGACGCTACATGAACCCACAAAACCGACCGGATCTGCAAGGGGTCCATGTGGCGGCAGAACAGTTGATGGAGCACTTACCGGCGCACGTGTCGGCGCTGGCCGTTCGATAATGTAGTGATTGGGTAAGTGGTAATTGGTAATTGCGACAACGCTAATCACCTAATTACCAATTACCTGATTTCAAGGAGCCTATCCAATGAACTGGCAAACGATCGATCCTACCCTACCAGCCCTGCCGTTTGCCTTTGATGGCAACGCCGTCACCCAGCGCTTCGAGCACCACTGGCCGGCACAACGGACAAATGCAGATTCGCGCACAACGGTGAAACAATGTCGCCGCCAAGATGTAACCTATGTCCCCAGCACGCGCGGTGTGACAACCTATAGCTTGGTAGCTGAAGCAGCAGGCTCAGCGCCGCAGCCGACGATTGGTGTCGTCGAAGTGACGCCGGCCGGTTTGCAACATCGTCTGTTCACCGACGATCCAACGATGCCGGGGTTGGCGCTGGCCGCCGATGCGGCTGCGATGCACCAACAATGGGTTGCCCGCAGCGCAGACGGGGAACAGGCCACATCCGCCCAGATCTATGCCGCAACGCCGGTGCGCTACAAGCCCGGCTCCCGCTGCACCTTTCGCTACGATCTGCGCAGCGCGCGGACAGGAGCGTTGCTTTGGCAAACTCTTGGCACAGGATGGCGATCATCTGTGGCAGACGGCGTCAACCCTATACCAGGCCAGCCAGCAGGAGCCGGAACTGCCACGCATTTCGCAGCCGCTAGCCTATTGGCCAGAGGTGCAGATGTTGTTTCAAGCGGCTGTGGCCGGTGCCGAATTGCACACGTTCGCTTTTGATCCAGCGCTCGATCCCGTCACCCGTCTCGATTGGCTGCACCTTGCCGGTCGCAGCATCGCAGCCCTACATACATACAAAGGTATCGAAGGACCGCACAAAACATTAGCCGGCGATCTGGCCGGGTTGGATGAATATCGACCTGCTCTCTCGCAAGCAAACCCCGCCCTAGCCGACCGGTTTGTCGAGGCAATTGGGCTGTTGGACGGCGTCAATGCTCGTCGGTTTGGCTTGTATAGGCAGCCAACAGATCAACATTACGCGTAATCGCTTGCCGCTCGATCAGTTCGAGCGTGGCGCCATGCACTTCGGCTTGATGGGTTTGACCCGACCGGCCTAAGGCAAGCAGATTGTGCAGATTGACCACGATCGCGACCTGTAGCCCACCTTGTTCAACCCGATCAGTTACAATCGTCTGCGCCTGGTCACCTTCAAAAAGCGTAACTGGTAAAGTGTCGATGTCTTTAGATAGTTGGCTACCCACCAAGGCAAGTTGGATCGTAGGAAATTGAGTTTGATCCACGGCGATAATATCCAGCGCTGGTGTCATCTGTGCTTGGGCATAGACACCCAGTGGCCAGATTCCCGCCGTAGCGATCACAATGATGAGGCAGAGTAGATGAGTAAGGTAGCGCATAACATATCTTCCTATTACGTTGATGAGTAACAAACCAACTACTGTTTATTAAAGCGGTAGCCGCCTTCACGATCACCCCATTTGCGCACCGTTTCGATATATTCATGCTCAGGATCGAGCATTTCGAGCCGCTCGCGCAGGCGTTTGACAATGTTGAAGAGCGAATCACGCACCCGCTTCTCATCGTCGGCATTGTCCGGCTCTCAGCCCCAAATGGTGAAGGCCAGGTCGCGGTGCGCCACTGGTTCTGGGTAGTGATCCATGAGCAACTTCAGAAACTGATATTCACTGTTAGAGAGGCGCATTTCTTCGCTGACCACCGCACCTTGCATCCAAATCCGACGATCGGGGTGTGAGAGCGTAATGCCGTAGATGGTTTTGGTTTCTGGGGCCACGTCGGTAGCGCCAAAGTCGGAAAATTTGATGTGAAAGACGCCGGCTAGCTGAATCTCGCCTGTATTCGATAATTTACACGTTTCATTTTTCTCCAACCGGCGACCACTCAAGCTCGTGCCATTGGCGCTGCTCAGATCACACAATTCGTAAGATTGATCGGGACAGGCAATGATTTTTACGTGGCTGCGCGAGATCTTGGGGCTATCGACAAATAAGTCGTTGTTGACGCTACGGCCAATGCCAAATTCTTCTTTATTGACGTAAAAACTGGCACCGGTTTCCAACTTGATGTGGCCCTCAACGCTGATCACCTCATCCGCCCGTCCGCGTTGGCGATCCAGAAATTCAACACTGCTCGGCTTCATGCCCAGCGTGATGCCTTTGGCGATATAAGTAACACAAAGCTCTAATCTATCTTTGGCGGCTAACATAGGATCACTCCTTCGCTTATCTCAACCGTGAAGCATTTTACTGATCATAAAGATGATGTAACGATGTATGTACAGCAAGTGATCTAACCTGCGCTTAGCTTGCTCTAATTTTAACAGTGGGGAAGCACGGGTAGTAGCGATTTTTCTATCAAAATGGGTACAGAATCTATCAAATTTGGCCTCAAATTGATAAAATCAAGCAGAATCTACGTGCGCCACCACCACGTAGGCAGCGGCCACCATCAATTCCTGCTTCATTATAGCTAGAAGTGAGCAGGAAATCAATCATAAGTGAAATAACAAAGCCTCAAAAATCTGGGCGGCGCAAATCCATTGCGTAATTTGACTGATCCACAAAGCTTTGGTAAGGTATATTCCACTTTGTTTTATCCAACCATCCACAACGAAAGGAGGTGCATGATGACAACCACGAACAAACTATCCCGCAAGTTGGGCAGCGCTGCAAACCATTGTCGATGTGCATCACCGACCGTAGATGGCTGGACCATTACAAAGTAAAGACCTTTACGCAGTAAAGACTTTTACTTTGTAAAGAAGGTTCGACCACTTTGGTCGTTGCAACGTAAATCGACAAGGTCACAGGTGCATTTTGCCCTGTGACCTTTTTTATTGGGGTCACGGGATAGACGCGTTCGCCTGTGACTGATCTGCTGTACGGAAAGCCGCGGGCATGTGCCCGCGGCTTTTTGTTTGGGCCCAAAGAAAGCTGAAAGTGCTGGTAACAATCCGATTTCCGAATGAGATTATTTTAGGCGCTGTAAAATTAACTTCAACATTTGTCACCCTGAAAGGGTCTGCTTTGCAGGGCAAAAGCAGACCCTTTCAGGGTGACAAATGGACAACTTATTCTTTTATATGCCATGAACAAGGAAACTATCAACATGCAACAGACAGAGTACGAATACCGCGGCGCAATGGCGCAATTTTGGGATCTACTGCGCGGCGACACGAGCAACTGGGTGGATCGCTTCTTTTTCTTGGATCTGATCCAACAGAGTGGCCAACCGGTGCTGGATGTAGGCTGCGGCACCGGTCGCCTGCTGCTCGACTTTATGGCGCAAGGCATTGACATCGACGGCATCGACAATTCGCCGGAGATGTTGGCGCTCTTGCGCCAGAAAGCCCAGACGATGAATTTGCAACCAACCGTCTACGAACAAACAATGGAAGCCCTCGATCTGCCGCGCCAATACCGCACGATCATTGTGCCATCCAGTTCGTTTCAACTGATCACCGAGCCGGCCGTGGCTGCCGAAGCGCTGCGTCGCTTTTATGCGCACATAGAGCCAGGGGGCACATTGGCGATGTCGCTGATGCTGCTGTGGCATGGCGAGGCGAACGAATCAACCGTGAGCGAAGAGTTTACACGCGAGGCCGTGCGCCCAGAGGATGGCGCGATCGTACGGCGCTGGGGTCGCTCGACCTTTGATTTGATCAATAATCTAGAGCATACCGAAGATCGCTATGATGTGATCGTGAACGGCGAAGTGGTCGCCAGTGAGCATCTTTCGCGCTCACCGGCCACGCGCGGCTATAGCCAGGCCCAGGC
>JBBRVA010000261.1:0-9633 GCA_038247295.1 Caldilineales bacterium
ATCATAATTCGTATCGCTGCGCACCACGCGCAAGCGCAACTTGTGTTCGCCGTTGGGATACTGTGTGCTATCAAACGTGAGCAGTTTGCCCCACACTTGTCTCGATTTTGTACTCAGGTTGGTGACCTGATTTTCGTCCCCATTAATCAACAAGTCCAACTGCCACTTGCGAAATTGAGGATGCTGGGCCAGTCCGGATACTGTAACCGGGCCGGCGACGACGGCGCCATTGCTTGGGCTGGCAATCCCCACCTCGACATTGACAATCGCAATCGCATCGGCATACTGTTCGGCCGCTATGTAAAGCTTCCACAAGGCCTGGCGGACACTAGTCTCCTCAGCCCGATCACCCAAGCGCAGCCAAATCGGCAGCGCCTGTAGATAGGCTGTCTGTGCGGCAGCAGGTTGCAGCCAATCGACATACAATTCGCCCATCTCACTCAGCGTTTTGGCCGCCACGTCACTGCCAGTGGGCGCAATTGCCAATGCCTGTTTATAAGCCTGCAAGGCGGCTGTCCCATCGTTCAACGAGACATAGTTTGTGCCGATCGTTAACAGAGCGCGTGCTTCACGGGCGGGATCCTTCAGCGCGTGCCAGAGGGGAGCAGCCTGCTGATAGGCGGTGGTAGATTGTTCATATTGTTGTTGGCGACGATAGACGCTGCCCATTTTACTCAGCAGACCAGCGCTGGTCTTCTGGTTAGCGAGGGTTTGAGCCAACGGTAAGGCTTGTTCATAGGCTTGCGCCGCCAGGTCGTATTGACCATTGGCCGCATAGTCATCCCCCGTCTTGACCAGTGCCGCGACGGCTTGCTTGGGATCAGCGGTTGTTGCCCCAGTTTGCGGGTTTGGCGCGGCCTTCACGACTAGCGGAAAAAGCACGAGCCCAATCAACAGGGTCGCACAGAGAAACTGAAGTTTAAAAGTTCGAAAGCGTTTCATACTACCTCCATTCATGCAGAATGCATGAAATTCTATCCCAATCCTCTACTTATATCACGCAAAAGTTTTCCGCTGTAAGCACAGATGCGCTTTACTATATCATCGCGCCGCCCTAGAATAGCTTGCGATTCGCTGACGAATTATTCCTATTATACATGATAGAAGCGGATAGACAATGAAGTGTAAGCAAAAGGGGAACCAGAACCACAGATACTAAGTCTCTATGCAAGGAGAATATTTAGATTACAATATGATTCCCATTTGCAATAAAATTAATTAGGCTATGAGCTTCAGGCAGTATGAAGGAGAAAATTATGCACAATAAACTTGTCAATTGGCGGCAAAGAATCGGAATAACGATAGTGGGTATAATTTGTTTATTGCTGCTATTTAGACAAGCACTTGGTACAATTACAAGTAATAGCGTAGCTGTTTCTGCTACAGCAACCAATATACAAACTGATACTATAAATATAAAGGACAATGCCAACAACGTACTGGTGCAGCCGGTAGAGGCACCAGCCAAGGCAGCCGCTCTGGACGGCATTCCCGTCGACACGGTTAGCGATCCGCAAGTGACCGGCTATCCCGACAGCCGCAAGGTAGTGCGCGACAGCCGTGACAATGTCTATGTAGCCTATCGCAAAAAAATCGCTGATGGCTCACTGCATATCTTCGTGGCCAAACTATCTAATAAGGGCAGCAAGTTTACCAATACAGAAAAGTCGATTGAAACAGAGCTCCTGCCTTACACACAGCGCGTGCCGTCGCTTGCGATCGACGCAAAAGACACCCTGCATGTGGTTTGGTATGGGACGGATGAAAATAGCACTGGCGATGATGATCGTCAAATCAAGTATACGCGTGTCCCGCTGACGTCGAGTGGAAAAATGAAATGGGAGCCGGTGATCAAGCCAGCCGGCGTCATTACAGGTTTTTCAACCATTTCACCACCATCGACATTGTGGCAAGAACACCCAGTAATCTTTGCCGGGCCGAAACAATCCCTCTATGTGGCGTGGGAAGGCAAAGACAGCGATCATCCACAAAATGCGCAGGTAAAGTGGATTAAGTCGCGTGACGGTGGCACAACTTGGAGCGCATGGCAAAATATTCCTGGCGATGACGCGCACTACTATAGCCGCCCGACCATTTTGTCCAGCGCCGATGGGCGCAAACTCTATCTACTGGCCTATGCCACTGGTGAAGACGAAACAGCGCAAATTGTCTGGACCCAATCTTTGGATAACGACAGCGATCCGGGCGACAAATGGGACAGTTGGCGTTATGTAGCCGATGTCGATGGCGATGGCATTAGTGATAGCGCCCAAGATCAGCGCCATCTGTCAGTGGTGATGGATAGCAAGGGGGTATTGCATCTGGTATGGCGTCAACGGCCAGAAGGTTCATCAACCACCGCCACACCGCAGATCCACTATGCTACACGTGCGCAGAATGGCAGTTGGAGCGCCGCTACCTTACTAATGCCCAATCTAGCGATCAATCAGTCGTTCCCCAGTATTACAGTGGACAAAGACGACCGGTTGTGGGCCGTTTGGAATGAAACCGAAGCCTTGCCTGGCTTCCCCAACGAAGAGCCAGCAACGGGCGAAATCCATGCAGCGAAGAAACCCGCGCAAGAAAAGTGGCAAGTTATTGAGACCCCTGTCTATAGCGAAGGGCAACGGGCGCTCTACCCCAGCCTACGCTGGCAACGTCACGGGCCGAAATATGGTGTAGACCTGGTGTGGGTGGAAAGCACCGTCAGCGACCCGAACAACGCGACGTGTGTTGAGGACAAAAAGGATAAATGTAAGATTTACTATACGAATTTGGCTGGCCAATGAATGCTTAGACCAGTCAGGTTTCTAAAAACCTGACTGGTCTACACGCGGCCACTTACCAGACTGTTGCGTCCTGCAAACGCCGCAATTGCAACACGAATGAATCTTCCTTCAAATCGACCATCGCATAGGTGATCGCCTGACCGGCGGCGACATCTTGCTTGAGCTTCGCCCCACCTGCCAGGCCCAGCGGTAAAAGCTTTTCACTGCGTGCGACAGTTGCCTTTTCACACATACCCACAACTGTATAACCGCCGCCCCCATCCAACGTCTCACCTTCTTCCAGATCGCGCTTGGCCACGGTGATACATTCGGCCGTGGGCGTGGGCAAGGTAGAGCCGGTGGCCTGACCGTAGAGCACCGCATTGGCAATCGAAATTGGTGCTTCGACGGCTACCAAGTGGTAAGGCCGGTAGAGCAGATAATTTTGATCATTGCCGCCCGGCGCGAGATTGTAGGTCATCAGGTCTTCCTGCGTAAAAGGATGATCAGTACGGATCACACAGAAGACGCCCATGCCTAAGGCGTTGGGCAACAAGGTTTTACCGTCGGCGGCAACACTGTTGGCCAGTTCGACTACGCCCTGCTGGCTCAAGATGCCACCTTCTTCTTGCAAGCTAAAAAGCCGGGCAATATCCGCAATGTTGACCGATGGCTCGTGCATACCGCGCTTGTCGGGGACAAGCCCCGCCGCGTTGGCCAGCGCCGTCATTTCGACTTGCGCCTTGGTGCCATCGCGAAAAGAGTTGTACATCTTCAGGTTGATGTGGCGGCGCGCGATCGTCTCTGCATCAAAGCCGTAGCGGGCGGCCGCATTGTCGGGCGTGCCCTGTGGATCGTCGGGGTAGAGAATGGTGCCACGCCCGGCGGCCACAATCTCAAAGCCCAACGTGCGCGCCCACTCGATCATATTCATGGTACAGCCGGGCTGGTCGCCGTCGACCAACGTATAGACCACACCGGCCGCGTCGGCCATGCGCCGCAGCAACGGACCCACCGTCACATCGGCTTCGACATTGACCATGACCAGATGCTTTTTGTGCTGCAACGTGTGGTAGGCCATGCGCGCGCCCACTTCTGGGCTGCCCGTAGCCTCGACCACGACATCAATCAAGTCGGATTGGGCCAGCAGTTTGCCGTCTTCGACAATCGCCCGTTTGCCGGCACGAATGGCATCATTCATCTCGCCAACCGTGCGCACAACGCGCAGATCATCGGCCACCAAGCGCCCGGCGGCCGTGTAAGCATGTTTGGCGCGCGCGACATCCAGCTCGGCAATCACAGACGCTTCCATGCCGCGCATCTGGGCCAGTTGAGCGACGAGTCCGGAGCCAAATTTACCCGTGCCAATAATGCCGACGCGGATCGGACGGTTTTGGGCGGCGCGTTGGGCGAGCAGGTGAGTATACATAAGGATGCTCCTCGGGTTAAAATGGATTATCGATCAAGTGTTCCGAACTCAGATCTGCAACCAATTTTTCTCGGCAATTTGGTTACAGGGAGGTTAAGCGCTCATTTCTGCCACTACTTGAACAGTAAATCCCAAGCGGTCCAGGAAGGTATGGCATATCTCCCAGGTTAAAGGAAATTGGGCTGTATCAGCCGCAGCCAGATAAGCAAGCACATCATTGAGCATTTCCACATCTTCATCCGGTGCAAGTACAGCATCAATAAAACTATTCTCGGCCCAATCTACCAGTTCAGCCAGGGTACTCTGTCCATTTAGATAGGCGAGTAGCTTTTCACCGATGATCTCTCGTGTAATCATTTGCTTACTCCTCGTTCATCAGTCGTTCGTGGCCTGTATCCACAGGGAATTTCTGATGACGCTCAATCAGAACGTTAGCATCGTTATAAATCTCTTGGAGCAACAAAAGCGTCTGCTCATTTGTATCCACAACTTTAACGATTCGTTGATACCCAAACCTTCCTTTTCGATCAAACCAATCGCGTCTGCCTCCATAAGGTAATTCTTGCCAATTTTTGAAGCGCCGCTCATTTTGGGTACGTGTTGCCATAATAGTACTCAGTTTTTGCTAAATGACAATCGTTAGAAATTATGCAAATGGTCAGACCTTATGAAAAAGCATTTCACGGGTAAAACAGAGTATAAGCCAGCCGCCGCAATCGAGCAAGCCCTGATCGAGGCTCCCAAAGTACGATTTTACAGGATCGACAAAACGGAATACAATAGTCCAAGTCATTGTGCCCTCTCGAACCCACCGAAAAACCGGTTGTGGCAACCGGTTTATTTATAGCGGTTTTAGATCGGTCTAAAACGGTGGCATTCATATCTACTTTGACCCATTCACATTTTCAGAGGAGAACGTTATGGTTCGCAATACGCATTTGAGTCGTCGTCAGTTTCTGGTTGCCTGCAGCGCTGTCACGGCGGTTGCCGCCTTGAGCGCCTGTGCACCAGCCGCCGCACCAGGTGGGGGTGAAGCCGGCGCTGCTACCCAAGCCGTGCAAGAGATTAACTTCCTGATCCGCACCGATATCCGCAGTGCCTATGCGGGTGATGCAGCGGCCGAGGCATGGAACAAGGATCACGAGCAGAAGATTGTGCTCGACGAGCCAGCCGGCGAGGTGGACAGCAAGATCCAGGCCGCCCAGGCGGCCGATGATCTGATTTGGGACGGTTTCGCCGTGATCGAAGGACCCTGGTCGATCAAAGCCTGGGTTGACCGCGGCCTGATCCAACCATTGGATGATCTGATTGCCGTTTCCACCATCCCGAATGCGGATAAGGTTGTAGCGGCAATTATTCCTTCAGTCTTGGAATCGAGCAAGAGCGACGGCAAACAATATACCATTCCGGGCAACGTGGGCAGCGTGGCGCTCGGCTGGTTTACCGAACCGCTGACCAAAGCCGGCATCGAGCCGCCAACCACTTGGGATGAAGTGCGCGCCGCCGCCGAAAAAGTCAAGGAGACCAGCCCCGAACTGACCCCCTATGATGTAGCCGCGTCGCCATTGTGCGATCTGATCAGCATGATCTGGGGTGCGACTGATGCCCCATTGACGAGCGAAGGGTTGGTCGATTGGACCGGTGAAGCCGCTGTCGCTTCACTCGAATGGCTGCAAGCAATGGTCAAGGATGGCTTGATGCCTGCTACACATGCCGAGAGTTTTGGCAACTGGCTCAAGGGTGGCACAGCGATGATGAGTTCGTACGATGTCCACGGCACCTTGGCGCAGCAGACGTTTGGTGTCGACAAAGCTTCGACCGGTGTTAACATCCGCCGCGAAAAGGACAAACCGGCCGCTGGCGCACCCTTCTGGCTCAACGGCTCGGTGGTACTCAACAAAGCCGCCAATCCGCAGGGCATGATCGACTTTTACCTCTGGTGGTTTGGACCTGATAACAAAGCCACTGGCAAACAAATTGCCACCGTGGCCGCCAAGCCGGCCTATCAGTACACCTACGACGAGTTTATCAAACCAGACGCCGCCCAAGCCTGGCAACTGGAAGGGATCGAGCTCGTACGCAACTCG
Organism: Caldilineales bacterium; assembly: GCA_038247295.1. Taxonomy (GTDB): domain Bacteria; phylum Chloroflexota; class Anaerolineae; order Caldilineales; family Caldilineaceae; genus JAPLGZ01. Next base: position 6,285 of record JBBRVA010000261.1, read on the forward strand.
GTGCCCTTTACCACCGATCTCTACTGGGGCGTCCAAAATACGGTGCTCGCGCCGTGGATTGAAAAAGCGCTCAACCCAGAAAATACGCTAGGGGCAGCGGATGCGTTGGGCCAAGCGTTGGACGAATTGCTGGCCGAAATTGAAGAAATGAAAGACGCGTAGGCAATTGACAACCGTAGAGACGCAAGATTTTGCGTCTCTACCGTGGGAAAGGCACGGAATAATGGCAGTCAATGAATCTACTTCCTTATCGGGGACGCGCGACCTGGGTGTTCTGCTGCGCAATCTACGCAGCAAAGATAAAGGCGTCAAGTATAACAACTTACTAGGCTATGTCTTTATTGCACCGGCGATGATCCTCTATCTGGTCTTTAACATCTGGCCGATCATCCGTGGTTTGTTGATGGCCTTCACCGATTACCGCTTTGTCTATCCGGATACGCGCTGGGATTTTAACGGCGTCAACAACTTCACGAAGATGGCGGGCGACAAGAATGTCCACGAAGCGCTGGGGGTAGCACTCAAATATACAGCACTGGTCTTGCCGGTTACCATCATCCTGGCCTTGCTGGTGGCGGTGCTGATCAGCCGCGTGCGCCATGGCGCGTCCTTTTATCGATGGGTGGTCTATTTGCCCAGCATCTTACCCGTTGCGGTCAGTTTTCTCATGTTTCGGGAGATGTATGGGCTCAAGTTCGGTTTGATCAGCAATACATTGCGCGGGCTAGGCGTCGAGAATCCACCCAACTGGCTGGGTGATGCCACCTATGCGTTGCCATCGATCGCCCTGGCCCACTTGTGGATCATCTTTGGCTTTCCTACGCTACTCTTCCTGATCGGTATCTACAATATTGGCTCGGAAGTGTACGAAGCGGCGGGTTTGGATGGCGCCAACGGCTGGCAACAGCTACGCTGGATCACGATCCCATTGCTTAAACCCACCTTTGCGCTGATCCTTGTACTACTGATTGGCATTATCGGCGTTACGGACCCAATGTTGATTCTTACCGGCGGCGGGCCAGAGGATTCGACGCGCACCGTTGGGCTACATATCTATCAACTGGCGTTTGTCAAAGGCGATTTGCGCTTGGGCTATGCTGCCGCGATTAGTTTGGTGATTGGTCTTTTTAGTGCGCTAATCTCGGCGTTTGTATTCCGCTGGTCGCGTGAGTGATCGATGCGTAGGAATGAAGGAGAAAAATCATGGCAACAACGCAAATGATCAATGCGCCAGCACAGGTACAGACCGCGCGCCGCAATCGTTGGTTGCGGCGCAGCGATTGGCTTGTGCATTGCGGTCTAGCGCTCGTCACATTCATCGTTCTATTGCCGATTATTTGGCTGCTGGCTACGGCATTTAAGGACGGCAAAGAATTTTACACCAATTCGGCTTCGCTCTTCCCGCGCCGGCCCAGTTTGGTTAATTTTCAGTATATGTTCTCGGCGATCCAGGAATTGCCAATTTATATGCGCAACAGTTTTGTGCTGGCGATTGGTGTCTCTGTGATACAGGTTTTTTGTGCCTCGCTGGCTGGCTACGCCTTCGCCCGCATCAACTTTCGCGGGCGCGACTTGATCTTTATTGCGATTGTCGTCTCGATGTTTATCCCGCGCAGCGGCGGCCTGATGGCGCTCTATGAATTGATGAACTTCTTAAAGCTGCGCAATAGCCTCTTCGGGCTGATTTTACTCTTTGCTTCGGGGTTGCCGGTGCCAATCTTTATTATGCGCCAAGCTTTTCTCGCTGTGCCCAAAGAGATCGAGGAATCCGCCTTTATCGACGGCGCCAACTGGTTTCAGGTCTTCGCCCGCGTCTCGATGCCGCTTGTAATCAGCGCCATGGTCGTGATTGCGACCTTAGCCTTTGTCGGGGTCTGGAGCGACTATCTAGTCACCTATACGATGGTTGATCGGGATACACAGTTGACGATTTCGGTAGGCATCCAAAAGGTGCTTACCTCCAGCTACGAAAGCGCTACGGCAATCGTCCCGCAACTGCGCGGCCAATTTGCCCACGAAGCCGCCGACGCCGCCATGTTGCTCTTCAGCGCCTTCCCCGTCATCTTGATCTACGCTTTGCTCCAACGTTGGTTTATGAAGGGCCTGACCGACGGGGCGATTAAATTTTAGCAGTAGACGGTAGACGGTAGTAGGCAGTTACTGTCTACCGTCTACCGTCTACTGTCTACTGTCTACCGTCTACTGTCTACTGTCTACCGTCTACTGTCTACCGTCTACCGTCTACCGTCTACCGTCTACCGTCTACCGTCTACCGTCTACCGTCTACCTCCCTCTACTTCTCAATCGGCATCTGCACCGCATTGCCCCACTCGGTCCACGAACCATCGTAGTTGCGCACGCGCGGATAACCCAACAGATAGGTGAGCACAAACCAGGTGTGGCTGCTGCGCTCGCCAATCCGGCAATAGGCCACCACGTCCTGATCCGAACTCAACCCAGCTTCATCTTCGTAGATCGCACGCAGATCATCGGCGCGCTTAAAGGTGCCGTCGGCATTGGCGGCACGCGCCCAGGGCACACTCTTGGCGCCGGGGATGTGGCCACCGCGCAACGCACCTTCTTGTGGATAGTCGGACATGTGCAGCAATTCACCACTGTATTCACGCGGGCTGCGCACGTCGATCAGCGGCTTGTGCGCCGCCTGGTGCTCGAGCACCTCGTCGCGGAAGGCGCGAATGCGGCTGTCGTCACGCTGGGGCAGTGGATATTGGCTGGGGGCATAATTCGGCGTCTCCTTGCTCAGCGGGCGGCTCTCTTGCACCCACTTGAGCCGCCCACCGTTCATCACTTTGGCATTGGTATGGCCAAAGAGCTGGAAGACCCAGAACGAGTAAGTCGCCCACCAGTTGTTCTTATCGCCATAGAAAACAACGGTGGTTTCCGGCGTAATGCCATGACGACTCAGCAGCGCGGCAAACTTCTCGTTGTTTACGTAGTCGCGCACAACGGGATCGTTGAGATCGGCGTGCCAGTCGATATTGATGGCGCCGGGGACGTGGCCGGTACTGTAGAGCAACACATCTTCGTTGCTTTCCACCAAGCGAATGTTGGGGTCGTCCAAGTGAGCGGCCACCCAATCGGTGTCCACTAAAACTTCAGGGTGTGCATAGTTACTCATTGGTTTGCTCCTGTTACGCTAAAATTGTGAATGGAAAAGATTCTTTGTAAGCACAGTTAAAAAAATAGAGCAATCTACACGCCAGAAAAAAGCGGCGCGTAGCCTTTGCGCGGCTAAAACGCTATTGTTTGCTGTTGGTTAATAAAGCTGGTGGAATGGGTGAGCGCCGCCTGCCCCACAGGGCATTGGGCCGTAATTAGCAACAGCTAC
>JBBRVA010000262.1:0-9618 GCA_038247295.1 Caldilineales bacterium
AACCGTTGATGAAGGAAAGAAAATTATGAACCACGAACAAGTTGCCATCCACGAAATCTTACAAGCCGAACAAGCCTGGACTGCGGCATTTCTTCAGCTTGACCTGGCCACTATCGACCAACTGATGGCCGATGATTATACAATTATCCAGCCCGGTGGTGCGGTAGTAGGCAAAGCAGAAACGTTGGCCTCACTGCGATCCGAGCAGCGCCATTGGGCATCTGCCACGAGCGATGAGCATCAGGTGCGCATCTATGGCGACACCGCCATCGTGATCGGGCGCTGGACGGCCAAAGGTGTGAATCACGGCGAAGCGTTTGACTATGCGGCGCGCTATATGTGCGTTTGGGTGAAGCGTGCCGGCCGCTGGCAGATGGTGGCGGACCAGTCAACAAGCATTCGTGAGTCAGAATAGTTATGCCAATAGTATAGTAGGAGTAGGCCAGGGTGTCAATGCTGGCTTAACCACAAGGGATGCGAACACAATGAACCACGCTGATCATGTGAATCTGTTGCGCGGCGGCATACCAACTGACCAAGCCAACCCTGTGTGGGCAGATTTGGGCGCGGGTGCCGGTGCGTTTACGTTGGCCTTGGCAGATTTATTAGGGCCAGGCGCGCAAATCTATGCTATCGATAAAGATGCTGGCGCGCTGCGCCAACAAGAGCGCATCATGCGCGCCGATTTTCCGCAAACCGTCGCTCATTACCGCACCGCCGACTTTACCCGCCCGCTCGATCTGCCCGCGCTCGACGGCATTGTAATGGCAAACTCTCTGCATTTTCAGCGCGATCCGGCGCGTGTCGTCGCTTTAGTTCGCAGCTATCTGCGTCCCGGCGGCCGGCTGATCATTGTTGAATATAACATTGCGCGCGGCAATTTTGCGGTGCCCTATCCTGTGCCCTACACCGCGTGGGAAAGCTTGGCGCAGACGGCCGGCTTCACGCAGACCCAGTTATTGTTCAGGCGCCCCAGTCGTTTTTTAAGCGAGATTTATTCAGCCGTCAGTTGGTAAACTTATTTAAACCGCGCCGCAAACTCATGACCTGCAAGCTCATACGTCCACCGTTCCTTTTCCACAAGTAAAGCTGCCATCCGCCCAATCTCATTCGACGACTTGGCCGATGATCCACAACCGCCGGCGACCACAAAAATCTGATCATCCAACTGATCCACATAGGGTCGGTTATGTGCCGTGAGGGTGTACACACAAGGCTTGGTTTGAAAGGCGGTCACTTGCAAGCCAGGCAGCAGCGTGAGCAGCACAGCGCGCAAGGCGTCGCTTTCGTCTGGATTGCCGGCCGAATGAAACCAGGCGCGGAATTCGTCTGGCGTGTGCATGTAGAGTGGTGCTTTGAGCGTACCGCCGATCTTGAGGTACATTTTGCCGTCTGGATAGCGGATTGGCGGCGCTGCGTAAATGGAAGCCAGCCAGGAATTATCGGCCAGGCGCCAGATCAGGGTGGGCAATCCATGCAGACGTTTGACCTCGGCCTCGCTTAGTTCGGCCAGCAGCGTGGTCACCGCTTTGGGACGCAGATCAAGCTTGCGTTCGAGCAGATGATTGGTATAGCCACCGGCGGCGACCAGCACTTTGCGCGCCAGATAGCGCGTGCCAACATCGGTGGTTAGTTCGATCCCCTCTTTGCGCTTTACGATCCCGATCACGGTTTCGCGTACTAAGGTAGCGCCTTGCTGTTCGGCAATCGTCAATTGCGCCCGCACCAGTGAACGCGGATTAATGTAGCCCGCCCCGCCTCGCTCCCAGAGACCCGTAGTGCCGTCGGTAAACTGTAAAAAAGGGAACCGTTGTGCCAATTCGGCGGCCGTCAATCGACTGTAAATGGCGCCATATTCTTTGCCTACGGCCTCGGCCTGGTTAATGGTATCAACACTGGCCGTCACATCGGGGCTGACGCGCAATCCGCCCGCCCGCTGATGAAAGGTGATCCCGCTCTGCGCCTCGATCTCTGGATAAACTTCGATCGAGCGCGCCGCTAAGTGCGCCCAGACTGGGTCTGGATCGATAATGCGCGTGATCCGCCCTTGATCGTAATGGCTGGCAAAGACGCCTTGGTGGCTATGCCAATCCTCTGGTTCACCGGGCCCAATCGCCACAATGCGCTGCCCTGTTGCGCTCAAATAACGCGTGGCAGCCGAACCCATCATCCCGTTGCCAATCACAGCTACGTCGAATGTCTGTTGCATACGCATCCTTAACTCATGTTACAACAAAAATAAAATAATGGTCCACAGAGATCGTCGCTGCGCTTATAGAGAAGGCACAGAGTACACAGAGGAAAAATCAGACAAAATTTATTCGCATGCTACCTGCTATAGTGTTCCTGATTTGGATGAACCAGAACTGGTTAGTAGGTACCACGTCGAAACCTAAAGATTGTACAAAGAATCCATGCCTGCTTTTTCTCTGAGTCCTCTGCGCCTTCTCTACGCGCTCTGGGGACCCGTTTTTCTAGATCGCTGTCAAGCCGCCATCGACCATATAGACGCCGCCGGTACAATAGCGAGATTCGTCGGAAGCCAGGAAGACGGCCAACCCGACCACGTCTTCGGCCTGACCCAGCCGACCCAGTGGCGTCGCTGCGATCAAGTCGTTGCGGGTTTTGGCATCGGCGAAAAGCTCCGCTGTTAGTGGCGTTTCGGTTGCGCCCGGCACGACGGCGTTGACGCGAATTCCGTCGCGCGCATAATCGGCCGCCATCACGCGCGTCAAGCCAAAGACGGCGCCTTTGCTCGAACTGTAGGCAGTGTAGCCGGGCGCACAGCCTAACATGCCTGTGGGTGAGGCTACATTGATAATCGAGCCGCCACCGCGCTGGAGCAGCGCTGGGATCGCATATTTTGCGCATAGCCATACGCCGCGGATATTGATATTATACGTACGGTCCCAAATCTCTTCGCTCAGTTCGTGGGCGCGTGCGTCCTTGCCATGTAATTGGATTGCGGCATTGCTGTATAACACATCGACGCCGCCAAATGCTGCCACAGCCTGCGCTACCATCGCCTCGACCTCCGCTGCTTGTGAGACATCCACGCGCGCAAAGATCGCTTCGCCGCCAGCGTCACGGATGGCGGCCACCGTTGCTTCGCCATTGGCTGGGTTGATCTCGGCTACAACCACGCGCGCGCCTTGACGGGCATACGCTTCCGCCACCGCCCGCCCCATGCCTGCCCCACCACCGGTCACAATTGCCACTTTATCTTGTAAACGCATCATTTCCTCATTTCTTTAAGGTAGATAGGGACACAGGTAAATAGGGAGACAGGGATACAGGGTGGATGTCCTTGTCTACCTGTTTCCCTGTCTACCTATTTACCTTAAATGGTTACAATTTTTCGAGCAACTGTTGCACTTCGGCTGCCCATGTGCCGTCAATCTTTACCCCATACTCACGTTCCCCAGCGCTGGCTTCGGCGCCCGTCACGTGGATCAATTGCCAGTTCTTCGCGTGCTCGGGGATAAAGTCGGTGCGTAAGAAATGGTAAGCCAGCCCGGCGCGTTCGTGATCGGTGTTGTTGGCCTTGGTGCCGTGGCCGGTGCCATAGTTGAAGAAGACTGCGCCACCGGCGGGCAGCACGATTGGCACGGCGCGACTGTCATCGGCCGCAAAGGTGATATGATGATCACTGCCCAGGTCACGCGCATGCTCAAACGTTTCTAAGAAACTGCGCGGGATCACATGCAAAGTGCCGTTGGCTAGGGTCGCATCGTGGAGGGCCACCCACATGCCAGTGCCTTTGGTTGGGTCACTAATCTTGAAATAAGCGTTGTCCGTGTGCCAGCTTGTCCCAGCGCCAGTGCGCCCTGGCTTGAGAAAGATTTGGTCGAGCTGACGCACAAAGGGTGTGCCGATCAATTGCCCAACGACGCTGACAACTTTCGGGTGGAAGGGAAAAGCCCGAAATAGATGGCTCTTATCGTTCAAGGGGATAATCTGGTAATTGATCTTGGTTGTTGAGTGAGTTTTGCCGTCGTTGTCGGTGGCGACATTGTGGCCTAATCCTTCGCGTTTGAAGCGTTCTAGCTCCACGCGCATGGCGGCCACTTCGTCGGCGCTGAAAAAGTCTGCAATTGCAGTGTAGCCTTCCGTTTGGAATTGGGCTATCTGGTCGGGTGGAAGTTGATATTGTTGCATCAAGGGCCTCTCTTTGGTTAGGAAATGTTACTATTATATAGGGTCATGGGTAACCTGCTTATGCATCGAACCCACTTCGTAAATCAAAAACCTAAAATCGTAAATCAGCCTGCCGCCGCTGCCGATCAATTTCGTAGAGCATGATCGACGCGGCACAGGCCACATTGAGTGAGGTGGCTGCACCACCAATTGGGATATTGACAATTGTATCGCACAGTGCGCGATAATGGGCGCTCATCCCCGTGGTTTCGTTACCGATTACCAGTAGCGTGGGTTGTGTCCAATCGTGGGCGGTGAGCGTCTGGTCGGCTTTGGCGCTGCTGCCGACAATCCGAACGGTCCCCAGCATCTGTTGCAACTGGGCAAACCACGGCTCCAATTCCCGTGGGGATGCAACCCGGACGGCGGGCAAGGCAAAAAGTGAGCCGGTGCTGGCGCTGATCGTCTCGGGATCGTACAGATCAGCGGCGTGGCCGGTGATCACCAAGCCATCGGCGCGCAGGGCGTCGCACGAACGGATCAGCGTACCCAGGTTACCGGGGCTGACCGGCCGATCAAAGAGCAGCACGAGCAGATTCGGCCGGATCGGGATTCGTGCCAGGTTGTCATCCGGCATGGCGATCAGCGCCAGTAACTCGGAAGTTTCCTCTTTGCCGCTCAACTTTGCTAGCAGTGACGGCGCTAGTTCGTAATGGGTTGGCGCCACGTTACGCATCAGAATATCGCGCGCCCATTCCGATAGCTTGCGTTCTGGCGTATAGAGCCACGCCTTGATTGTCCAGCCATATTGCAATGCTAAGTTGATTGGCCGCACGCCCTCGATCAAGAACTCGTGCTGCTTTTGACGTTTTTCCCGATTGCGGCGCAATGCTTCGATCAATTGGAAAGTGGCGTTTTCGGAATGGATGCGGACGATTTTAGCTTTCACACGGTTATTCATAATTTGCCAAGTAGTTGGATAGCAATCAGCTTAGGGGAATGCTTGCTCCCCGAACTCACGTGGTTCTAGCAAGCGTTGAATACCTGCCAACACTTTGCTTAGACTACGTGGCGAGAGCGAGCCAATTTTTTCGTAGAGGAATTGTTTGTCAACTGTAAATAATTGTGAAATGTTTACCACACTGGGTTTGGGCAAACTTGCCTCACCTTTGGCTAATAAGACATTGCCTGGTGCTTCACCTAGGCGCAAGTTGGTGGAGACTGCACAGATTACAACCGTATGGATTCGGCTATGGTTGAAGGCGTTATTTTGAATCACTACGTGAGGTCGCCGAAAACCTGCTTCTGATCCACTTGGCAAACCCAACTCAACCCAAAATACATCGCCTTGCTGAACTACCATTCGTTCTCTGTTTTTTCCAGTAATGAATGTTGGTGCAGGCGCATACCTTCTAGGAGCAGTTGATCTTCGAGATCAGGCGCATCTGCATAGACAATGTTAAGGGCTTCTAGCATTTTTCGGCTTTCATACTCGTGGAGCAGGCGTTCAATTGCCATCACAAATAACCGGCTGCGCGAAACGTTTAGCTCTTCTGCTAGCTGGTCAGCTTTTTGAAAGAGTGCTTCTGGTAACGAAATTGCAGTTTTAACCGTGAGCATGCATTATACCTCCTTTTATACTGAGAGTATAACTGACTGGCGATTTGGTGTCAACCCTCTAAATTGCCGTGTGGGCTTCAGGATAAGATTTATCGCGCATTGAAAAAATGACGCGGATAGAGTACACTTTATACCATTAATTCTGATTTAAATTTTTGGCTATTTCAGGAGTGCAAACAATGGAGAGTAATCTAGGTCAGCAATGGGAAGCCGAAGGCTATGTAGTCCTGCGTAACTTATTCGACCCAGCGCGCAATGCCCAACTGCGCACTATTTGCGATACCGTCCTCGACCAGTGGCGTACGAACAATCCCCAAACTGGCAAGCCGGGTGGCGCTCCCGATGCAACGGTCATGCGCCACCTTAATCACCCTGCTTACTTCACCCAAGGTGGGGATGGGCTAAGCACATTGCTGGACGCGGTCGCTGATCCCGAAGTGTTGAATGTCGCGCGCGCGATTCTGGGCGATGAACCGCTCTTCCGTTGTACCAGCTTTTTCTTCGATCCGCTTGAAGGCGGTAAAGAGGGCAATTGGCACCGCGATTCGCAATTTTCAGCACCCGACGATGTTGCTGAGCAGGAGATTCTGACCAAGCTCAGTCGCTCTGGCACCAGCATTCAAATGCAGATCGCGCTCGCGCCCAGCGATGATGTGGAATATGTGCCCGGTTCGCATCTGCGTTGGGACACCCCAGCCGAATATCAGATCCGCAAAGCGGATGGTGGCGTCAACAACCGTTCTGGCGCAATGCCCGGTACACTGCGGTTGGCGTTGGCAGCAGGTGATGCGGCGCTCTTTAATCCATACGGCCTCCATCGTGGTCGTTATCACACTGGCCGCTTGCGGCGCACCCTGATGTTGACCTATACCAAGACTTCGGACCCTTACTATGACTATTTTTCCAACCAACCGTGGTTTTTGGAGCCTGGCTATTTAGATGGACTCAAACCAGCAACGCGTGCTTTCTTCGAACCATTTGTCGCCGTGTACACGGGATTTTGGCAGGAGAAAGCGGCGACCGGATGACAATGCCGACGCCCTGAGCGCTACCCAAAGATTGTTTCCTTTTTTGCGATGCGGTACAATAGCCAAGAGAAAAGAAGCTCAACGATCCTGCTTTTCTTTGCGTTCTTTGCGCCTTGGCGTGCATATATTGTTTCGTATGGGATGAGGCATAGATGCGACCCCGTTTGGTAGACTGGTTACTCTTTATCCTGGTAAGTTTTGAAGTCGTCACCGGCTTCATCTCTTTCACCGTTGGCCTACCAGACAAACGCTGGCTCTTTGTGCTGCATGGCATTGTGGGATTGGCGCTCGTGCTCCTCTTAATTTGGAAATTGCAGCGCGTGATGCGCCGCCTCACCGACCCAACGCGTTGGGATACGGCAACAGTAGCCTCCATGTTCGCGCTGGCGGCGGTGTTGCTAACCTTCCTCACCGGTCTGGTTTGGACGACTTTTCAGTGGCCGCTGGGTTATCCAAATGGCATCAATCTGCATGTGATCTTTGGCTTGGCGTTGGTTGTTTTTATGCTGGTCCATATGCTCTGGCGCTATAAGCCATTACGTTTGCAAGATGTGCGGGGCCGACGTAACGCCTTGCGTTTCCTCACTTTGTTGACAACGGGTGGTGTTGCCTGGCAGGCTCAGCAAATGTCTAATCAAGCCTTGGCTGCACCCGGGGCTGCGCGCCGTTTCACCGGCTCACGCGAAATTGGTAGCTATCAAGGCAACGCCTTTCCGATCACGATGTGGATGCTCGATAACCCCGCGCCGCTGGACCTGGCCCAATGGCAACTGCACGTTCATGGCGCGGTTCAACAAACTGTTACTTTTTCCTATGCCGATCTAATGGCTGCGCCCACCATGCAGCAAACGGCTACGCTCGACTGCACTGGTGGTTGGTACACGGATCAACAGTGGCAAGGTGTGGCGATTGCTTGGCTGCTGGAGCAGGTGCAGCCAACAGCAGACGCCGTCGCGGTTAGCTTTGTCGCCGTCACGGGCTACCGTTGGAGTTTGCCGCTTGACGAAGCACAGAATACGCTGTTAGCTACGCACGTTGGGGACGAACTACTCGATCATGGTCACGGCGCACCGCTGCGTCTGGTTGCGCCCGGCCGGCGTGGCTTTCAATGGGTAAAATGGGTAACTGAAATCGAAGTGCTGAATGCCGCCGATTATGGACAATGGCTGGTGATCTTTACCAGTGGTCTGAACCGTGAACCTGTATAAACAATAAAACTATCAATAGGATGCAACCCATGCGACTCGCAAAAATACAAAACTATCTACAAACCACTGGCGTAGATGGTTGGCTCCTTTACTCTTTTCAAAACAGCAACCCGATTGCACTCTCGATTGCTGGCCTTCAGTCTGGTGGCAGCCGGCGCTGGTTTCTTTGGATTCCAGCCCAGGGTGAGCCACAGTGGTTGATCCACGCCATCGAAAGTAGCACTTTTGTCAATGTTGCGCCAGAGATGCGTGGCGTCCAGCACAGTTATGCCAGTTGGAAAGATTTGCACGCTAAACTGGGGCAAATCGTGCGCCCCACTTCAGGGCGCACGCCGCGCATCTTGGCTGAATATAGCCCAGACAATGCCATTCCCTACATCAGCCGGATGGATGCCGGCATGAAGGAGTTGGTGGAAGAGAGCACCGGCGCCGAGATTCTGAGCAGTGCGGATTTAGCTCAGTTAACCTTGGCTGTCCTTTCGCCAGAGCAAATGGCAGGTCATCGTGCGGCGGCCCAGGTCTGTTTAGAGATTAAGGATGCCGCTTTCGCTTTGATTGCTCAGCGTCTGCGCGCCAACCAACCGCTTACTGAATATGACGTTCAGCAATTTATCACCGAGCGTTTTATTGCGGCGGACATGGATCCCGCTACCTATGCAATTGTGGCTGTCAACGCCAACGCTGCCGATCCCCACTACTTTCCGACCGCCGAACGACATAGCCCCATCCAGGTTGGTGACATGGTGCTGATCGATCTGTGGAACCGCATCGGCAAAGATCCAGAAGCCTGCTTTGCGGACGAGACTTGGACAGCTTTCTGCGGCAATGCAACGCCACCCAAGGCGCAACAGATCTTTGAAATTGTGGCGCAGGCACGTGATACAGCCGTCACCTTTATTCAAGCCCGTTTAGACGCTGGTCAACCCATCTATGGCTACGAAGTCGACGATGCTAGTCGTGCCGTGATCGAACAGGCGGGCTACGGTGATGCCTTCTTTCATCGCACCGGCCATAGCTTGGGCTGGATGGACCACTTCCTCGGCGTTAATTTGGACAATCTAGAGACACAAGATCGCCGGCAATTGATCCCTGGCGTGATGTTTACTATCGAACCTGGCATCTATCTGCCGAAGTTTAACTTTGACGATAGCCCCACGCCCAAAGGTTTGGGGATCCGTAGCGAAATCAACTGTTATATGCATGCTGATCGGGTCGAGATCACGACGTTGCCTTTACAGACCTCGGTGCTACCCTTGCTTGCCTAAGGGCCATCAGGTAATGTTGGTGTTGGAGTGAGGAAGTTGTGGTGAAAAGGCGGGTGTTGGATTTGACAGGGGGGGCAGGTGGTGATAAGATGTCTCATCTTGCCTGCGAACGAAAAGTCTCCGGGTTGCACCTTAAAACACCTGAAACAAACGAACAGATGATCCAAGTTGGACCAATACGGCTGGCGGTGTTTAAACGCCAGCGTGTAAGTGGCGACTTGACATACGTGTGCACAACGGCGATACTGTACCAGCGCTCGACTAGCCTCAGGCTCGTCGATGGGGCCAGGGCAAGACGCCAAAGCGAGTAGCGATTATTTGAAAAAAGTAATCCCAGCGATTTGACAAATCAACGTCAGT
>JBBRVA010000263.1:0-9571 GCA_038247295.1 Caldilineales bacterium
GCCTTCCATGGGCCCCCCCGCCCGGCCGTTTGCCGGCGTTCCCAGGTTGTAGATCAAGCTTAGTCGTAACGAAAAGAGTTAAGCCAGAGCTGCGCCGGCCATCATTAAACCAATGCGCTCTGTCAGGCCGGTGCGATCAGCCTGAAAATCAGCCGGTCTTACCGCGCCGACAATGGCGCCTTCGTAGATAACCTCGATGCGGTCCGACAAGGCCAAAATCTCGTCCAAATCTTCCGAGATGAGCAGAATGGCAGCGCCACGGGCGCGCTGGGCTAATAATTGTTCGTGAACATATTGAATGGCGCCCACATCTAAGCCACGCGTTGGCTGGGCAGCCAAGATGACCTTGGGCTGGCGAGCCAGCACTCGCGCCAAGATCACTTTTTGCATGTTGCCACCGGATAATGAGCCAGCCCGCGCCAACGGGGTCGCCTTAATTTGGAACGCTTCAATCAATGTTTGCGCATGGGCGCGCAGACGTCTCTGGTCCAACTGACCGCCTGCGCCGGTAAATTCATCGAGCGACTCCAGGGCCATATTCTCCGCGACCGACAGATCAGCGACGACACCCTTGAGCCGGTCTTCGGGGATGCGTCCCACGCCGGCGCGCGTCATAGCGATTGGATCGGCGCTGGTTACATCGATGTTGGCAACCAAAACACGCCCTTGGACAGGCGTACGCAGGCCACTTAATACCTCGCCCAATTCCGTCTGGCCGTTGCCCGCCACGCCAGCCAGTGCCACAATCTCACCGCTGCACACTGTCAAGTTGATGCCGCGCAGAGCCGGCAAACGCCGCGAGTTATTGGCATAGACATTGTGTAATTCCAACAGAGGTACACCGAACCCCGTGTCGTGATTGGCCAATTCGCTTTGCGCACCAAGCAGATCGCGTCCTACCATCAAGCGAGCCAGGGCAGCGGGTGTCGTCGCTGTGCGCGCGACTTGACCGACAACGTTGCCTGCCTGCAGCACCGTAACATAGTCCGCAATCGCCATTACTTCATTCAACTTGTGGCTGATGAAAATGACGGCCAATCCTTGCGCCACCAGCCCACGCAAGGCGACAAAGAGTGATTCGGCCTCTTGAGGGGTTAACACAGCGGTTGGTTCGTCCAGAATTAGCACGCGACAATTCTGATAGAGTGCTTTCAAAATCTCCACGCGCTGCTGTTCGCCCACCGAAAGCCGTTGCACCAGTGCGCCTGGCTCAATCTGAAAATTGTAGCGCTGCGCGATAGCGGCGATTTCAACTTCTGCTTGTGGCAAATTAAGCCGCAAGCCACCAGCCGGGCCTAGGATCAAATTTTCTGCCAAGGTAAGCGTGGGCACCAGCGAGAAGTGCTGCGTCACCATGCCAATGCCGTGCGCAATCGCATCGGCGGGCGAGCGGAAGTGGACAACCTGGCTATTGACCGCGATCGAGCCGGCGTCCGGTTGGTAGAGGCCGTAGAGAATTTTGGTCAGGGTGCTCTTGCCCGCGCCATTCTCGCCCAATAGAGCATGGACTTTGCTGCGCTGCACAGCAAAATCAACGTTGTGATTGGCCACCAACGGGCCAAAGCGCTTCGTAATCCCGCGCAGTTCGACAGCGGGTGGCAGGTGAGTGAAATTATTCATCTTGAGATTTGCTAGCTACGATTTTTGTAGATCTACTCGCTGACCGGCGCCTCTTCCGCAATTGGGACACGGAAGAGACCGCTCATGATCTCCTGCTCGCGTTGGCGCACCAACTCGACTACAGCCGCGGGCAGAACATTTTCAAACCCGTGCAGCGGCGCCAGACTGGCGCCACCTTTGGCCATCATCGAGAAATCTTTCAGATCCTGGGCGTTATAGGCGCCGTTTTTCACCTGCTCGATTACATACTGCACAGTTGGCCCCATGTCCCACACCGGCCCGCTGACCACTGTATTGGGCGCCAGCGAATTCTGGTCAGACATATTACCAAAGGCGAGCAAATCATTTTCTTGCGCCGCCTCGATCACACCAAAGCGTTCGGCGAAGAGAATGTCTGCACCCGAGTCAACTTGGGCCAGAGCAGCTTCTTTGGCCGCCGCCGGATCAAACCAGGAATTGATAAAGGTGACGGAAACTGCTACATCGGCATTCGCCTCTTTGGCGCCGGCGATAAAAGCATTGACAATCCGATTGACTTCGGGAACTGGATAACCACCGACAACACCCAGCCGGTTGGATTTGGTCATCTTGCCGGCGATCAAACCACAAAGATAGGCCGGTTCGTGGATCCAGTTATCAAAAACGGAGAGGTTGGGTTCTGATGGTCCCAAGCCAGAGCCGAAGACGAAGGCGATCTCCGGATAGTCGGCAGCGACACGGCGCACCGCTTCTTCGTTGCCAAAGGCATCACCAAAGATGACATCTGGTTGCTGTTCGGATGCGACTTCATTCAGAATGCGTTCCATGTCGCCGGCATAGCCAATGTTATCTTGCCAGGTGTATTCAATGTTGCCAGCGTCAGCGGAAGCTTGGAGCGCGGCATGGATCACACCGTCCCACGGCTCTTCGATCGGCGTTGCGAAAGCAGCATAAACCTTTACCAAGCTATCAGCATCACCACCGGTGGTGGCAGCAGGCGCTTGCGGTGGGGGTGGTGGCGTGCAGGCGCTACTCAACAGCAGAGCCGCAATCACGGCCAATACATACAATGGTCGAAACGTGCGCATCTGGGCTTCTCCTTATTGGATTGGATCTGGAAAATGTCTAATAAAAGAGGTATGAACGGTTATCGTCGCTATTATAAACCGAGGCGAACAAAAAGCTCAATCACACGGGTCTTAAAATTAGCAGGTCGGCTTGAAGCTATGGGTAGGGACCATGCACAACGAGAAAAGCTGGCGAAAAGCAAAGCGGGCTCGGCTAACTACGCCGAACCCGCTCACCAAAAGGAGGAAACCATGAGAGACAACTTTCGTATCAGCACCGGTTGATAGAGGATTATCGTCTCTACTCTATTAATCGTAAATTTTGGGCAAATCCTTCGCGAACTTTGAAAACTAGTTTTATAGCTTTACTAGATAAACTGGCATAATATTTAGCTAGTATCAAGAGCCGCATTAGGCTTCTCTGTGCAAAGTGTGTAGCTCAATGTTATTGGGCAAGAATCGGGTGGCAACTGCCAGTAGAACAGGGTACAATTGATCTAGAAAAGATGATTTGTAAACGATTTTCACCTGATATAGAAAAAATTTAGAGAGGTTAAAATGGAAACACTGGCGGAAACATTGGCACCAACCACCGACTATCAGCGTATCGCCGAAGCGATCCATTACCTGGAAGCCAATTATCGCGAACAACCCGATCTGGATGCTTTGGCCGCGCATTTGAACTTGAGTCCATTTCACTTGCAGCGCCTTTTTACCCGTTGGGCTGGCATCAGCCCTAAACGCTTTGTACAATTTTTGACTGTCGAACATGCCAAGCAGTTGTTGGCCGCGGCCCACAGTGTACTTGATGCCACCTACGAGACGGGCTTGTCTAGCCCGAGCCGGCTGCACGATTTGCTGATTGCCACCGAGGCTGTGACGCCGGGTGAATTCAAGAATAATGGGGTGGGGCTAAAAATTTTCTACGGGCGGCATCAAACGCCTTTTGGCGAATGTCTGATTGCAGCCACAGCACGCGGCATCTGTATGCTTACCTTTCTCGATGATGATCACAGTTGGGAAAGCGCCTTGGAGGAGTTACGCACGCGTTGGCGCGAGGCCACGCTGGTGGAGGATCCGCAGCAGACCCAGACACTGATTGAGCAGATTTTTCCGCCCGAGTCCAGCAGCGACCGACAGGCAGTTAATCTGCTCCTGCGCGGCACCAACTTTCAAATCAAAGTATGGGAAGCCCTCTTAAAAATTCCGGCTGGCGCGGTGGCTTCCTATGAAGATGTGGCGCAAATGATTGGTCAACCGGACGCAGCCCGTGCAGTGGGCAGCGCCGTTGGTGCCAACAACATTGCCTATCTAATCCCCTGCCACCGGGTGATCCGCAAGAATGGCGTCATTCAAGCGTACCGCTGGGGGCCGACGCGCAAAAAGGCGATGCTCGGCTGGGAAGCGGCCAAACGCACGGGCTAGGCGGGTCGGACAGTGAGTCAGTAGATCAGTGTTTCTATTGACTCACTGTCCTAAAAATAAATCGCCAATTAAAAAACCGACTCTTGATGGAGTCGGTTTTTGATTTATGCTGTTGGCGGCGGGCTACCCTCTACTGGTGCAGCAGACTCCAGGGGCAAGGCAATAAAGAAGGTAGTCCCCTTCCCTGGTTCGCTGCGTGCCCAAATTTGCCCATTATGGCCTTCAATAATCGCTTTACTCAGAAATAAGCCTAAGCCCGCTCCTGCTGTGCTGCGACGTAGGCCACTATCGACTCGGTAAAAGCGGTCAAAGATTTTAGGTAATTCCTGCTGTGGAATACCAATTCCTTCGTCGGCAACATACAATACCACGCGCGATGAATTATCGACCCCTGGTTCCTGTTCGGTCCAGCCGCCGATCCGAATCACGCCGCCGGCCGGTGAGTACTTGATCGCATTACCGAGCAGGTTGGTTAACACCTGGCGCAGCCGTGCTTCATCCCCCCACACCAGCGGCAACGGCTTGGGGAAATCCAATTCAATTTGGTGCTGATCAGTCTGTAAACGGTAAGCATCAGCCACTTTGCGGGTCAGGCTCTCGAGATCAACGTCGGCATAATCTAGCCGCAACCCACTCGCCTGAATCTGGCTTGCGTCAAGCAGATTATTGATCAAGCCTTCCAATCGATCCGCTTCTTCTTCAATGATCTGCAAACTCTGGCGCGCAGTCTCGGCGTCCCACTGGGCGTCGGGTCGCGCCAATGTCTGCGCGTACCCCTTGATCAGCGCAACCGGCGTCTTGAGTTCGTGGCTGATAATCGAGGTGAAGGTGTTCTTCATCTCTTCTTCTTCACGAAAGCGCGTAATGTCGTGCACATTGACAATGACATTCACCAGTCGATCTTGTTCATCATAGAGGGGCGTATAGCTGACAGAAACGGTTAGCCGACTCCCCCCAGGTCGATTCAAATCACCTTCACAATGTAAGCCCTCACGGTTCGGGAAATCGAAAAATGGCTCCATCTGGCACAGATCATCGCCTTGGACGTTTTGTAAGCTCAACACTTCTACACACGGTCGCCCGATCGTCTCCTCGGGCGTCATGCCGACCATTGCGGCTAAGGACTGGTTGATCACCAAGACGCGCCGTTCTGGATCGAGAATTAAGATGCCGTGCGCGCTATTTTCGATAATCGTGGCCAGACGGCTGCGCTCAGTTTCTAATTGATGGTAAAGGCGTGCATTGCGTACCGCAATCGCTGCTTGGTAAGCAAAGCCTTGCAGAAATTGCCAATCCAGTTGCGTAAATGCATATTCTGTGCGAAATAGGTAAATAACGCCAAAAAGTTCTTCTTCAAAAAGCAGCGGCAATCCCACCACTTGACCCAAGGCGATGCCTAGCCGCTCTTCCACCAGGCGAACACGCGCTTGTAGATCCAGGAAGTGCGGTTCGGGCGGTGCGGATTCTTCATCTTCACCTTCCGGCTCGATCATGACCACATCTAATAATGGTTCAAACGCCGGCAAGAGTTGCGGCGCGATCCCATACACAGCCCGAATCTGATACTTGGATGAGAGACTGGGTTGCTTGCGCATGCCCAAATCTTCTTCCAGAACAATCAGCCCCGCGCGACAGCCCACCATCTCGGCGGCACTGCTGAGAATTAGCTTGAGCAAGCTAGGCAAATCCAGGCGCGAAGTCATAGCACGCGTAATTCGCAACAAGAATTCGCGCTGCCGTAACTGATAGGTTGCCATTAAGGCGGGTACGTTCATATCTTTATAGGAAACGGGATCCAAGATACGGGAAACAACCGGAGTGGACAAGCAGGCGCATGTTTACCGTATCCCGATTTATCTACAAATTGCGGCCCGTAAACGAGTCGGGTAAGAGTTCGGCTGTGCTGGTGGTGCGAAATTCACCAGCTTCGTTGGCAATATAGACCGTCATGTCTGGCCCTAGCTCGGCCATAACCTGGCGACAAATACCACAGGGTGACCCGCCGTTCTTGGTAGCAACTGCGAGCGCAACAAAGGACTGTTTGCCTTGGGCCACAGCCGAGGTAAGCGCCACACGTTCGGCACAAATGGTGGCGCCGTACGAGGCATTCTCGACATTACAACCGAGCATCACCGAGCCATCTGCCAGCAAAAGCGCAGCACCTACCAGATAATGACTGTAAGGCGCATACGCTTTCTGACGCGCCGATAACGCGTGTGCAACTAGTTCTTCAGGGGTAAGCACAAACTTGTCCTCTCGTCACAATGCTTTCGTGCAGCGCTTCGGCTTCAACGAAAATAATTGGCTCGCTCAATCTGAGCTTTGAAAATTATATAATGAATCCTCATCATGCGCCGGGCGAAGTGAAGAACGCGCGTTGATCGGTGGTGTGTCGGTTATAGTATTATCAGCGAGCGGACTAATGGCTTCAGCGCGCACATGGTCGATCCGTTGCCCGTCCAGTGACAGCACCGTAAAACGCCACCCATTACACTCGACGGCTTCACCTTGGTCTGGGACATGACCCATTAGGCTGTATATCAATCCGCCGACTGTGTCAGCGTCCTCATCTGGCAGGTCAACATCCAGCAATTTGGAGAGCGAGTAGAGATCAAGGCGTGAACTGAGCACGTAAACGCCGGTTCCAATCGATTCAACAAAGAGATCTTCTTCGCGATCATACTCATCTTGAATATCACCGACAATCTCTTCAATAATATCCTCGATGGTTACTAGACCGGCGGTGCCGCCATACTCGTCGACCACCATCGCAATATGCACGCGCTCTTTTTGCATCTCCTTGAGCAAGGTATTTACCTTTTTGCTCACCGGCACAAAATAAGCTGGCCGCAACAGATCATGGATCGGCGTATCGGCGCGATTGTCGCGGTAACACTTCAACAGATCTTTGGCATAAAGAATACCGACGATCTGATCAACATGCTCACGATAGACAGGAATACGACTGTGGCCGGCATCCAGCACAACATCGAGCGCCTCGCGCAGACTTGTCTCCATATCAAGCGCAACGATATCAATCCGCGGCACCATTACTTCACGCGCCACTGTATCATCGAGTTCAAGAATGCTCACAATCATCTGCTTCTCACCCTCTTCAATGATAGTGTCGTCTTCATTCGACTGAATAAAGAGACTGAAATCATCTTCACCTTTTGCATCTTTGCCATCGCCCCGCCCACTTGGTTGTCCCAGCAATAGGGTCAGCGGTCGAAAAAGCGTAATCAACAAGTTTGCGACTGGTGCTAATTGGATGGTGGCGGTCTGGAGATGGGGTGTCAAGAATAGACGGCCTGCAAGTTGAGCGCCCACAAAGAGCAGCCATACAACAAGCAAGGCAACACCTAGCTGAACACCCTGTATCGCATCTGGTAATCCTTGAACAAGCGCAACGGCGGCCGCAACCAAACCGATACTTTTCAACAGAGTGACGGTGATCGAAAGCTGACCTATATCACCCAACAATTTATCAATCAGTTGAGAGTGACTGTCGCTGCGTTCCAGCCATTTGCGGATTTCACTACGACTTGTCCCAACAAACACAAATTCAATTGCCGTGGCTAAACCAATTGATATTATTGCAAAAGTGAACGTAAGCCACGACCACGGGTCAGGTTCCAAAACAAACTCCTTCTAACAATACGAAATGCACAATTTTTACACGCGAACAATAGATAAATATACAACTTATTAGGCTACTATGTAAAAAACCAAACAGTTGCCATGCAAACTTATCACGCGCGGTGCAAAAATTTTATAGCAGAGCGACGTGGGCAGAATAGATTGTGACAAAGTAAATCTCCGCTCTCTGTACGCCCTGTTACTTTATCCTATAATTGCCCGTTTTCTAGGGGCGGATTGTCATCTGTCTGCACGGACTGGGCTACGCGGGCAGGTACGCCGTAAACCAGGGTATTGGCAGGCACATCGCGCGTGACCACCGAGCCCGCCCCCGTCATCGAATTATCACCGAGCTTTATGGGTGCGATGAGCAGCGTGTCGCTGCCGATAAATACATCTTTACCGATCTCGGTCTTACTTTTCGTTTTGCCATCATAATTGCACGTAATCGTGCCGGCGCCTATATTAGCATTGCTTTCAATGTGGGTGTCGCCAATATAACTAAAATGGCCCATCTTAGTCCCGGGTCCCAGGTAACTATTCTTTACCTCGCCAAAATTACCCATGTGGACATTATCAGCCAGGTGCGCACCCGGCCGCAAGCGAGCAAACGGTCCCATTTCGCAATAATTTTCTAGCAACGCGCGATCCAGCACCGAATAAGTGACGCGACAATAATTGCCAATTTGGCTATCCACAAGTTGGCTATACGGCCCAATTAGCGAATTGGATCCGATCTTTGTATTACCCTGTAGCAAACAGCCGGGTAAAATAGTTGTATCGCGACCAATCTCAACTGTATCATCAATATAGCTAGTCGCCGGATCAATAATAGTGACACCGGCCAACATATGCTTTTCAGTAATGCGGCGCCGCAATGCCTCGGCGGTCACGGCTAAGTGTACCCTTGTATTCACGCCATTGACTTCATCGGGCGCAGCTGGCATGGTAACGACGGCACGGCCTTGCCCAGTTGCGATCCCAACCATATCAGTCAAATAATATTCACCCTTAGCACTGAGTGGAATTTGCGCCAAATTATCCCACAACCATTCGGCATTAAAGCAATAGATCCCAGGATTAAGCTCGCGGATCGCTTTTTGAGACGGCGTGCAATCCGCTTCTTCAACAATAGCCTGAATTTGGCCCTGATCGTCGCGTACCACGCGGCCAAAGCCTTGTGGGTCATCGCGCGTCACGGTTAGCATGGCCAACGCGAGCTTGCCGTCGGCGTGTTTTTGCTCAAACAAGGCAACGAGATCTTCTAATGTTGTACTTTGCAGCAAAGGCATATCGGCATAAATAACCAAAACTGCGTCCGACTGCCCACGTAACAACGGTTCTGCCTGGCGTACAGCATGGCCAGTACCTAGTAATTCTGTCTGCACAGCAAACTGTACACGGTCGCCAAGCAACGCTTGTACTTGCTCTTTACCATGACCGACTACGACCACCGGAGGTAGTTGGCCAACGGACTCAGCTGTGCGTACCGACCATTCCACCATTGGCCGTCCGGCTACTGGATGCAGCACTTTGGGCAATTCGGAACGCATACGGGTGCCAAATCCAGCCGCTAAAATAACTGTTGCAAGCTTCATATATCCTCTTTACTCCACACTAAATTCGATTGCTTGATAATAGTTCCTTATGCTAACAAGGAAGGAGTGGGAAGACAAATTGGGGAGGAGTTGGGTAGAGGAGGGGAAAAGAAAAAGCCAGGCGCAAGGGGCGACTGGCGGAGCAAGCTAGGCAACAGGTAGGTGACATAGGCACACGCAGCCACCCCCCACAAAAAGTAAACGTAAGTTCGGTTGGCAATGGCCTACGCTCGCATGCAGAAA
>JBBRVA010000264.1:0-9565 GCA_038247295.1 Caldilineales bacterium
ATTTCGTCTGCTTTGCCCCGGTAGCTGCCGCGCACCCGTAACGCCACCCAAGTCGATTCATGGATGCGCAGCGTGGCATTGCCTTCAGCGGTCAAGGCTTTACCAACCGTCACCTCCTCGGCGGTCAAGCCGCCCACGACGATCTCAACCTGATCGATCGGCAAACCCACCGACTCGACTTTCCAGGCAACGTTGACCGTCCCGCCGCCCGCCGGCAAACGAATCGTTCCCCCCGGCGCCGCGCATTCCACTGTCAACTGAGCTAGCGGTCCAACCGTGACAAAGGTGTTGCCCGCCTTGACCGCTGTCATCCAATTTTCATAGCTAAAGGGAAGTTCCCCCAGGTGAGTGTAGGTGCGTACACCGCCCAACAGCCAGGCCTGCCCCATCTTGTCCGAGCCACCCATCACCGGTACGTGATAGCCCAGATTGAGATAGCGATACCAATCGGCCAGCCCATACGGGCTGATCTGGTTATCAAACGGGTTGAAGGTCATCATTTCAATGCCGTGGACGAGGCCGAGCACAATATCAGCCGCCCGCTCCAGTTGTGGATTGGGGGCGTGCGGCATTACCACCAATCCACCCTGATCGATGCAGCGCTGCGCCCATTCGGCCATCGTCACTTCTTGCGGGTCGCCAATCGCCGATTCGGCCGGACCACCGGTGCAAAGTGGATGAATCATGGCGCCCCGGTAGCCGAGCAGCGAGATGTGGCCCAGCACCTGCATACGATTCTCGGTACCCACGCGCACCAGAAATTCGCCATTGCCACCAAATTCCTGCGCGCCAAGGGTGGTTTTGCCGTCAAAGTCGCTCACATTGCTAAACATCTCGCCCCACTGGCTGGCCAACAAGTTGACAACATGCACACCTTCGGCCTCGCCTTCTAGCTGCGCCGTGGTGGGGCTGAGAAAATGGACATGCGTATCTGCCGTCACCCAGCCTTGTTCGCGCCAGCGTAACACTTTTTCCAGCTCGAAGGTGATCAACTCGGTTTCGGGCGTCACCGTAAAACGCGTACGGATCGGGGCAATTTCGTAGCCTTTGGTAATCTCCACATAGACATCGCCCAGTGGCAGATCGACCACACATTCGCCCCGAATATAACTGTATTGATTCAGGCTGTTGACGAACTCGCCATAGTTATCTTCAAACCAATAGGGGTTAACCTTGCGATGGTTGCCCCGCGGCGGCAGATATTCTCCCGCCGCGCCATGAAAGTGGATCCGCACTGCGACCGGCTGCTGTGTATCCTGATCGATCACACGCACTGTCACCGGGCGGTGGGCGGGTTGGACGGCAAGTAACGCTTCGCCGGCGGGCGTAGCAAGGTCATAGACCACATGGGTATCGGGTCCCGTTGCGACGTAGAGTTTGGCCTGGGGATGGGCGGCGTATTCGACGATCACAGCCTGAGCAGATTTTTCCGGCTGCACATTGGGTTCGGCGCCCAACCAACGGGCGGCATCATAGTCGAGCGCCGCCCGCGCCGAGATGACCACGCCCAGATCAATCGCCACCCCTTCCAATTCGTCTAGCGCGTTGAGCTTGACACCGGCAGGCAAAGCCAAGCGTACTTTCTCGCGCAAACCAGGGCGCAGCGGATGGTCACGCACTTCAGTGGTGCTGATCGCATAGACCAGGGCGCGCTCTTGTTGCGGGGTCAAGAGAATACGCCGAATGGGCTTCTCTGGATGCAGATTGGGCAGGGCGTAGAGCCAGAGGTTACCAGAGCCGCGGCCAGAGTCGTGACGCGTCTCGCCCGCGCCATACGGCACAGACGAGACACGACCCAGCATTTGGGCTTCCGTTGCCGTCGAAAAAACGCTCGGGCTGGTAGCAGGCACGGCGGTAAACGGGCTAGCCCCCCAACGGATATGGCTTTGTTGGATCGCAAATCGACGCTGGATTGGCGTAACGGCTGTACTGCCGTCTGTATATTCCAGCGTATAATCAGCCACCAGATCGCCCAGTTCGTTGCCGTCGATCGTATCATCCGCAAACCCAGCCTGATAGGTCGTCTTACGATCCTCGACTGTATGCACGAAAAGTACGTACGTGGCCTGGCGATCGTCGACCGCAATCTCGATGGGGGTTTTATCAAGCAAGATCACATCTTGTTCACCGGGTGTACCCAGGATAAACGGAATCCCGCGCAATGATTGCAGGCCCGCGAGTTGGCTTGCATTCACGGGTGGCTTTAGCGCATCAGCCACCGTTTGGCGATTGGCATTAAAGACACCGGTTAATGACAACGGGGTAAAGTAGGATGAAGGTGGGATTTGCATATGGATCCTTCCTTGGGTTGGCATGGCGTTAGGAATTGGCTTACATTGTCACGGTTTAAAATAACCAAGCTTTACTCATCTCTGCTTTAAGGTGGGAACGAGTTATCAGGAGCTAATTGGAGAACAATGCTGAATAGTAATACGACACCCCGGTTTCGTCAAGCCGGTTTCAAAGGTACATTTAGCCCGGAAATCCACCCACACGCGTTGATTTCTTGACAAGAACGCGCGAGCCTCATATACTAACGATTAGCTATACGAAGGGAAAATTCGTCAATAATGGAAATAGATGTGCGGCAATTTGAAGATGACGCCGCCGGTGGTAGTAAGTTTGTTGTTCGCAAACAAAGCAGCTATTAGATGGAGAGAGCAAGATGCCGACCCCCTCACCCACGCCCGATCTCGAGCAGGAAAGTACAGTTGCAGCAGATGTGCAGCCATCCACAACAGAGGCGCCAGCGGCTGCCCCAGCGTTGACTCAGCTCCCCCCGTTACGCGCCGACAGCCAATTGCAGGCGGCAATAACGGCGTTTGAGGAGTATATGGTGCGCAAAGGATTTAGCGACAATACGATCAAGGCGTTTCGCAATGACTTGAAGATTGTCCGCAATTTCTTGGGCGAGGAAACACCACTCCACCAGATCAGCACGCAGCATCTCAACGACTTTTTAGAGTGGATGCAGCATAGCCGCGGCAAACCTTGCAGCGCCAAAACCCTTGCCCGCCGCATCACAACGATCAAGGTCTTTTTTGGCTGGGTGCATGGCATTGGTGTGTTGGGCACCGATCCAGCCGAACCGGTGGTGCAACAGCCGGCGCGCACGCCCCTGCCTACTATTTTGCGCGACGAAGAAGTCGGCCGGTTGTTGCGCGCAGCGCAAGATTATCTTTGGAGTCGCACGCAGCCGGATGCGCGCCCCTATCTGCTGATCAGCCTGCTGATCCAAACCGGCATGAAGAAGGCGGAATGCGCGGGACTGCTGCTGAGCGACATCAATCTCGCCCAGCCGCAGTCGCCAGAGGTGGTGATTCGTTATCCGGAAGAGCGCCACGCCCACAAAAATCGGACGATTGGTTTACACCCTGGCATTGTTCCCGCGTTCAATCAATACCTGGAGCAATACAAGCCGGAGCATCATCTGTTTGAATGTACGCCGCGCAATCTAGAGTATGTGTTGGATGAGGTGGGGCAGAAGGCCAGCATCAACCGCATGCAGGTGGGCTTTGAAACGCTGCGCTGGACGTGTGCCGTGCGCGACTTCCGCACCGGTGTGACGGAAGAGCGGCTGCGCCAGAAGATGGGGCTGAGCAAAATCTCGTGGCGCGAGACACGCGAGAAGATCTTTCAGTTGACGGG
Source organism: Caldilineales bacterium (assembly GCA_038247295.1). GTDB lineage: Bacteria > Chloroflexota > Anaerolineae > Caldilineales > Caldilineaceae > JAPLGZ01. The sequence goes on from JBBRVA010000264.1 coordinate 3,649, forward strand.
GCGGTAAAGGCAGTGAACAGTAATTAGTTTAGTGCGACATGGGTAAGTAGACAGTAGGACAGTGAGATAGCGTTTGTACTGCCTTACTGTTTCACTGCCTTACTGTTTCACTGTCTCACTATTTACTGATTACTGCTTTTATCCCCCTGCGCTCTTCGCCTTATAGCCCAACTCATTCAGCAATACGACAATCTTCTCGCGGTGGTCGCCCTGAATTTCGATGTCGCCATCTTTGATGGCGCCGCCCGTGCCGAGCTTTGTCTTTAGCACTTTAAGCAACGCTTCTTTGCCCGCGGGTGGACTCATGATGCCCTTGATCACCGAAACAGTTTTGCCGCCGCGCCCTTTGCGATCAAGCCAAACGCGTACGGGTGTGTTTAGTTGGCGCGTTGGCAGCGCGGCGGCCAAGTTAGCCGTCGGTTTTGCTTCTGGACGCGCGGGTTCAGGTTCTGGATCAGTAGAATAGACGAGACGACGGGTTTTGTCGGCCATAGAAAATCACCCTAGATTGCACCCAAAATTTCACGCTGTGCCGCCAAGTATTCCTGATAGTCAGCTGGCGAAAAGCAGACAGCGATCACTGTTTCAATAACGGTTGTAGCTTCCAAAACACGCTGGATTTCGCGCAAGGCAATTCGGCTGGCCCGTTGGATAGGAAAACCATACACGCCTGTGCTGATCGAGGGAAAGGCAATTGTCCGAAGCTTATGCTGTTCGGCCAACGCCAACGAGTTGCGATAACAACGGGCCAAAAACTCATCTTCATTCTGCTGGCCACCCTGCCAAACTGGCCCCACGGTGTGGATCACATATCGGGCAGATAAATTGTAGCCACCTGTAAGCTTGGCCTCACCTGTGGCGCAGCCGCCTAAGGTGCGGCATTCGGCCAACAAACCTGGGCCGGCGGCGCGGTGGATTGCCCCATCAACCCCGCCACCACCAAGCAACGAATGGTTGGCAGCGTTGACGATGGCATCAACGGTTAGCCTAGTAAGATCGCCCTGTACAATGCGCAGACGCTCCGCCATCATCTACCCCTTCTCCTCTGAAGCGCGTCGTCAATCTCCGATCTTTATACCACAGCCAGCACCACTGTCAATGTGAGGGCGCTGGCTAAGGTCGAAAAAAGCACGGCGGTCGTGACAAAATCGGGCACCAGGTTATGCTCCATCGCAATCAGCGCCGCCAATACGGCAGCCGGCATGCTGGCCTGCAAAATGCCAGCCCCGCGCTCGACCCCGCTCAGGCCAAACGGGACAACCAATAACATTGCCAATACCGGGCCGGCCACCAGTCGAATCACGCTGGCCAGGATCACATCACGGCTGAGTTTAGGGCGTCCCATGCCAGCTAGTTGCACGCCCAAAGCGATCAACATGGTAGGAATCATCGCGCCGGCCAACAGGGCCACACCGCGCTGGGCAAAGATCGGTACGGGCACATCAAACCAGTTGACCGGAAAGGCGAGCACAGCGGCAATAATGGCCGGTGTTTTGATCACAGAAAGCGCCGCGCCCCAGCCAGTGCCCTTGTACCAATTGGCCGCCGTCACACCGACAATAAAGCCAAAAGTGCTCAAGACCAGAAAATAAAATGAGGCGGGCACGAGCGCGCTATCCCCAAATTTGAACTGGATAATTGGCAAGCCGAAGTTACCAACATTGCCAAAAGCGGCCACCAGGATATGCGCCGCCAAGATCTCTTTGGTGCAGCCTGCACCGCGCGCCACCAACCAAGCGATCAAGATGCCGGCAATCGCCACGGTCAACATAAAAAGCGCCATGCGTGCCGCCAGCGCCGCCGGAATTTCGGCGCCACTGAGGACATTAAATAGAAAGGCTGGTGTCAACAAAAAGTAGGCAAACCGAGAAAGCGTACGGGTTTCGAATTGTAAGCGAGGACCGAAGAAATAACCGATCGCAACCAGCGCAAAAACAGGGGTGAGAATGTTAAGGAAAATGGAGAGAAGTTCGGGCACGCGATGCTTGCTTTCGAATAATGAATTGTGAATAATTAATCGTTAATGCACCGTCAACCGTGCATTCGCCATTAATTATTAATTATTCACAATTCACAATTAATTATTAACTCACCAATTGGCCGCCGTCGATGATAAACGTTGCCCCGGTCGTAAAGCTGGACGCGTCCGCCGCCAGATAAAGCGCAATGCCGGTCAATTCTTGCGGCGCGGCGATGCGGTGTTGCGGAATCGATTGGACAACGTCGGCATAGATGCTGGGATTATCCCAGATTGCGCTGCTAAATTTAGTTTTGATAAAACCAGGCGCAATCGCGTTGACTTGAATGTTGTCCGGTGCCAATTCGACAGCCAGCACCTCGGTGAGCATCAACACCGCCGCTTTGCTAACACAGTAGATGCCCATCCCCGGCTGGGGCATTTTGCCGGCCACCGAGGCCATGTTGATAATCTTGCCGCCCCCGCGCGCCTGCATACTCGCCGCGCAAGCCTTGGCCATACGAAAATAGCCCTTGACATTGACATCCAAAATCTTATCCCAATGGCTCGTTTCCGCCGTCATGATCGGGCCAAAATGGGGATTGGTCGCGGCGTTGTTAACCAGAATATCCACGCCACCAAAGGTGGCAACGGCGCGCTCGACTAAGGTTCGCACAGCCATTTCGTCACCGGTGTGGGCCGCCACCGCCAACGCTTCGCCGCCCGCCGTTTTGATCTGCGCGGCCACGTCATCTAAGCCATCCTGTTTGCGGCTGCTCAGTACAACTTTGGCCCCAGCCGCCGCATAGGCCAACGCAATCGCCGCGCCGATACCGCGCGACGCACCGGTGATCAGGGCGACTTTACCCGTTAAATCAAAAGAAGGTGAGTGGCTCATACGGTATCCGTTCTTGGATAGAGCAATGCGTCAATTTCACGCAAAACATCGGCCAGGTCGGGTGCTTCTGCTGCAATTACTTGATCGGGCAGGTGTTTATGGGCAGGGAAAGTAGCTAAATGCGGATAGTGGGGTGAGTTGTCGTAGCGAAAGATGAGGACGCCATCTGCGTGCTGGTAATGAAAGACATAATTCGCCCGTTTCATATCGTGCTTGCCGTAAATTTCGATCGCTTCATTGATAACCAGAAGTGAGTTGTCGTAAAAACGGACAGAGGCAACAAAAGTGGCATCACTACCAACTACGACTGTTCTCTCGTTTTCAACCCTCACTTGCTTTCGCGAATAAAGTGTGTCTTCCAATCGTGCCAGGTAGGAACGAAAGTTCATGCAGCAACCTTTTCGAGTTCTGGCTGAGCATCGAGCTCTGTTTGGATGGCGGCACGCATAAGCGCATTTTCGATCTGGCGTTTACACTTGACAAACATCCTGTAGGTTGCCGCCCAAATCAAACAATGTTGCAATTCATCATCAAGAATACCAGCTGTGTATTTTTGGTAGAATTCTTCTGATGTCATACCATATTTTTGTTCAAAATGGCGGAGATCACCGACCAATGCCAGTAAATCGTCGATAGGATTAGTCGTCGCTAGCGCATTCTCCCAGTCCATCTTAAATTGCTCCGGCGAAGGCAATCGACCTTCATACACAAGCATTGGCATTTTGCACCTCCAACCTTTAACGCTCAGGGCATATCGTCTACAAATTTTACCATACTGTTGCGCGGCTTAGCAATGAAATTTAGAATTTAGCCGCGCTATCACTGCCCCAGAAAAACCGGCTTCCGCTTCTGCATAAAGGCGGTCACCCCTTCCGTATGGTCGTGACTTTGAACAGCGGCGCCCTGCAAATCGGCTTCGAGATCGATAATGGCTTCCAAACCGCGCTCAGTCGCCTGGATCATTGCCTGCTTGGTTAACGCAATGGCGAGGGTGGGGCGCTGGGCCAGATGTTGGGCCCAGGCGTGCGCGTCGACCAACAGAGAATCTGCCAAGGTAACGCGGTTAGCCAGCCCTAATTCCAGACAGCGCGATGCTGGGATCCGCTCGCCTTCGATCGCAATCTCGAAGGCGCGGCTGTAGCCCACCAGGCGCGTTAAAAACCAACTCGACCCGGCGTCCGGCACCAGGCCAATGTTACTAAAGGCTTCCATCAAGCTAGCGTCATCGGCCATAATGCGCAAATCGCAGGCCAGCGCAATCGACGCACCAGCGCCAGCGGCCACACCACTGATCGCACCGATGATCGGCTTGGGTAGGGTAACCATGCGCATGATCAACGGCTTATAGTGGTCGAGCACAGCGCTGCGTACTTGGTCGCGCGTGGCGATGCCGCCAAAGCTGCTCAAATCCTGGCCCGCACAAAAGCCCTTACCCGCGCCAGTCAACACCACCGCGCGCACACTTTCATCGGCGCCCGCGCGAGCAAAAGCAGCCGTCAATTCGTCGAGCATTTCCGCGGTCACCGCATTGCGCCGCTCTGGCCGATTGAGCGTCAACGTGGCCACGCCCTGCTCGGTGGTGTAAAGGATCGATAGGGAATCGGACATGATTTTCTCCTCCAGTTACGTAGGTCACACATCTTGTGTGACCTACTTTTATTCCATATTTAGTCGCCCCACATCTGGGCGAATTGCTCCTTCTCCTGCAAATCAAAAAGCTGGATTGGCGTAGAGAAAGGATAGTCACCCGTAAAGCAGGCGTTGCAGTAACCATTTTCTGCTTTGAGTGCCTTCATCAAACCGGGCAGGGAGAGGTAAGCCAGCGAGTCGGCGCCAATATGGGCACAGATCTCGGCGATGGTCAGGTTGGCAGCGATCAATTCGGACTGCGATGCCATATCCACGCCCATAAAACAGGGAAATTTAATTGGCGGGCAGGCGACGCGCACATGCACTTCACGTGCCCCGGCATCGCGCAACATCTGCACCAACGGGCCAGAGGTATTGCCGCGCACAATCGAGTCGTCAACCAAGACCACACGCCGGCCTGCTAGATTATCGGGCAGCGGATTAAACTTCATCGCCACACCCACTTTGCGCAACTCGTCGGTGGGCTGAATAAAGGTGCGCCCAATATAGCGGCTCTTGATCAGCCCCTCACTGTACGGAATGCCGCTCATTTGGGCATAGCCGATCGCGTGCGGTGTCCCCGAATCGGGTACGGGCACGACAATATCGGCGGCGACGGGAGATTCCACCGCCAGTTGCCCACCCAATTTTTGGCGCGTCTGATGCACCAATTTACCGTTAAGCACGCTGTCGGGCCGGGCAAAATAGATCTGTTCAAAGGTGCAAAAGGCTAGATTCTGCGCTGGGGCCCCCTGCGTAATCTTATAACCATTAGCATCCAAGCGCACAATTTCGCCCGGTTGAATCTCGCGCACCATCTTGGCCCCGATCGTGGCAAATGCGCAACTCTCGGACGCGACCACATAGCCATCTGCCAATTTGCCTAGCACCAACGGCCGCAGCCCCCATGGGTCGCGTACGCCATAAATGGCATCTTTGGTTAGGATCACCAAGCTGTAAGCCCCTTCGATTTTGGCCATCAAGATGCGGATGCGCGTCAGCCAATCCGGGCCGCCCGCGCCGGCCAGCAAGTGGATAATCACTTCGCTGTCCGTAGATGTCTGCAAACCAACGCCGCGTTCCAACAGCTCGCGCCGCAGTTGGGGGGCGTTGATCAAATTTCCGTTGTGACCAATCGCCAACGGCCCATCCAACGTTTCCAAAATATAGGGTTGTGTATTGCGCAGCTTGGAGGAACCGGTGGTCGAGTAGCGCGTATGGCCAATCGCTAGATCACCGCGCAGGTGATGTAAGTTATCTTCATTGAAGACTTGTGACACCAGCCCCATCCCCTTGTGCACATGGGCGATGCGTCCGTCACAGCTGACAATACCGGCTGCCTCTTGACCGCGATGTTGCAGTGCGTACAAGGCAAAAAAAGTGTGGCGTGCGACATCCCGCTGCGGTGCGTAGAGGCCAACAATGCCACATTC
>JBBRVA010000265.1:0-9554 GCA_038247295.1 Caldilineales bacterium
ACCCCAGGCACTGCCCGCGCTCGACCCCCCCGGCGACAACAACATCGTCATCAGCACCACCATCGCCCTGAACAGTGATGCGGGTATTCGTATCTCTGGTGGTAAGAACAACCGCATCGGTCCGGCCAACGCCGGCGAGATTGCTAACCTGATCGAGGGTAATGGCACCGATGGCATCGTGATCAATGCCGCCAACAACGGCGCAACGGCGGTTGGCAACCAAGTGCTGAAAAATACGATTCGCAACAATGGCCGGCATGGCATTGCGGTCAAAGCGCTTAGCTGTGTCCAGAATCGCATTAGCCAGAACAGTATTACCGGTAATGGTCAATATGGCATTCGGCTGGATGCGGGCGTGCAGCAGGGCATTCAACCACCAGTAATCAGTACCCTCCAGGGCAGTGTGATGGGTGGCACCGCGTTGCCGGGCGCAACTGTGGAAATCTACAGCGATCCAGCAGGTGAAGGTAAAATGTTGCTTGGTACGACAGTGGCCAACGGTAGTGGTCAGTGGACTATTGCGTTGCCACCCGCCACCACCGCGGCATTGGTTACTGCGCTCACCACCGACACGAATGGCAATAGTTCACAATTTAGCGGGGCGAATTTGGTCGCGAAATACGACTACGAAAAAGATCGGGGACGAATCCGCGTGTGGGGCAGCGGCGCCGAAGTGACGATAGAGAGTATTAAGGCCGGCTTAGGTGTAACCTCGACCCATTTCTTACAGAATTTAGGCAATGGCGTCTGGCAGCTGGATACGAGTCTGTTCATCGACACGGGTGTAACACTTAATCTAAGCCCGCAGAGCGGCGTGAGCGAGTTGCGCTTACGCAGCGAAGCACTAGTCCAAGCGGCCGGTGTCGTAGCGATGCGTGCCGTAACCGAACCGGATGGTCAGCAACGGATATTGGCGATCGATTACAGCAGCTTTGTCACCCTGATCACCCATAGCGGTGTGATTAATTTAGATAACATCAAGATCACTTCGTGGGATCCGGCGGCCAATGGTGGCGCTGGTGGCGTCGACATGGATCCAGACAATGGACGGGCCTACATCTTGGCCAAGTACGATGCGGCCCTTAACATTTATAATTCGGACATCGGCTATTTGGGATCATCTGACGGTGAAAGTTATGGCGTCTCGTGGCGTGACGTGAATGCAACCGCCACCCCAGATGTGCTGCGCAGCCGGGTGACGGGTGATGTGATCAACAGCAAGTTCCACCATCTGTACTACGGCATCTACACCTACCAGGCCAGCAACATGCTCTTCCGCGGCAACCAGTTCTATCAGAACATCCGTTACGGCTTCGATCCGCACGATTATACCCATGACGTGCTGGTCGAGGACAATATTGCCTACGAAAATGGCGCCCACGGCTTCATTATCTCGCGCGGCTGCAACAACTTCACCATTCGTAATAACAAGTCCTATAACAATCTTGATACCGGCAGCAGCCAGGCGCATGGCTTCATGTTAGATCCCGGCTCACCTAACTCAGCAGATCCGCAGGCGGCTTCGTATGATAACATCTTGGAGAACAACGAGGCGTATGGCAATGAAGGCTATGGGCTACGGGTGTTGGGCTCGATCAACAACCAGATCCTGGGCAACAACTTCCACCACAACCAGCAGGGCATCGTGGTCGACGATAACAGCCCAGACAACCTGATCAGTAACAATATCCTCAGCCAGAACACACTCTATGGCTTGGTTATCAACGACACGGCTGACCGCACCACCGTCACCAACAATACGGTCAACGGCAATGGCAATCACGGCATGTACGTGCGCTCGAACACCAATCTGATCAGTGGCAACCAAGCCAGTGTCAACCAGAATGCGGGGATTGCGCTGTTGTTAATTACGGGTAAACCTCTGCTCACCGATAATCAGATTTTGTCCAACACCGTGGCAGGCAACATGGTCAATGGGCTGGATTTGCGCGGTGTCATGCGTACTCTGGTCCAGGGTAACGTGAGTGAATTTAACACAGGGGCCGGTGCCTATATCGCCAATGGATCAACCCAGAACGCGCTCGTGCGCAACCTGATCCGCAGCAATCAAAATTATGGGATTCTGGCCAGTGGGAACGTGACGATCGGCAATACCTGGTCCGAAAATCAGATTTATGACAACTTGCCCGCGGGCATTTTCCTCACCAGTAGGGCCAATTTGAATCTAGCCGCGCCCCAATTGCTGAGTTTGGTCAACGATACAGTTTCTGGTCTGACCAGTCCTAATATTACCGTCGAACTCTTTGCCGATAACGGCGCGCAGGGGCGTTTCTTCCTCGGCCGCACGACCGCCGGGGCGGATGGCACTTTTGCCTTCGCCTTGGCGGGCGTTTACCCGGCGCCGAATTTGACGGCTGTGAGCATCGATGCACAGGGCAATGCGTCTGGCTTTAGCAACGCGCTGAATATTCCAAATATCTTGACCCCTACGGTAACGGCCACGGCGACTGAGACGGCAACGGCCACGCCCACGGCAACCCCAACCAACACGCCGACAGCAACGGCTACCCCAATCGCCATATCAACAGCGACAGCTACGCCAATCTCGATTGCAACACCAACACCAACGACCACGGTCACGGCGACACCAATGCCAACGGTATCACCGACGCCACCAGCAATCACCGACCCGATTACTGGCGAGGTGCTTAAGAATAAAATTTTCCTACCATTGGTGAATCGATAGGAGAGCTAAAGTTGTCCGTTGGATAAACAGCAAGCGAATTGTAAACAAAGAAAACCCTGCACCAACGAAAGAAATCTTCGTTGGTGCAGGGTTTTCTTGTGTAAATGCTAAAAAAACGCGCTGGGAGCGCACCCACAGGTTATTTTGCGGTTGACAATTTATCTCCATATAATGGTTGACATAGCGACAATTTGTTAAGTTATCAGACTTTTCGCTGTCGCAGCACAGAACAAGGAACATGCAATTGTTCTAGAAAGTAACGCTTATTTTCACACAGGGTTCCCATCCTGTATGCGTGCCGTTCTGTTGGATCAAAAATTAGCTTTCTCATAGGAGTTTATGCATGGCACAACGCTATTTCACAAAAAAAAATCTACTACTCATCGGTCTGTTTGGTTTTATCTTGTGGCTGGCCGGTACAACGGTCCCACCTGCGTATGCTGAAACATTAGACACGCTCACCGTTCGCTACGATCCGCGCATGAGTGGCAACTATGCGCAACTTGCCGCCACGTTGGATACGACCTATGTAGTTGAACCAGATGCGCGTGGCCAGAATCGGATCCGGGTGTCGGATAATGGGGCCGCAGTAACGCTGGCCATGATTCAGGCAGGATTAGATGCCGCCAACGCGGCCCTGTTACAAGATCTAGGCAATGGCGTCTGGCAGTTGAATGCCGGTCTGTTCATCGACACGGGTGTAACACTTAATCTAAGCCCCCAACACGGCGTAAACGAGTTGCGTCTGCGCAGCGAAGCGCTGGTGCAAGCCGCGGGCGTAACAGCCGCCCGCACCGTTACCGAGCCAGACGGTCAGCAACGAACCCTGGCCATTGATTACAGCAGCTTTGTCAGCCTGATCACCTACGACGGCGTGATCAACCTGGATAACGTCAAGGTGACTTCGTGGGATCCGGCGGCCAATGGCGGCGCCGGTGGGGTGGATACAGATTACACAAATGGGCGCGCCTACATCTTGGCCAAGTATGATGCGGCGCTGAACATCCGCAACTCGGACATCGGCTATCTCGGCTCGGCCGACGGCGAAAGCTATGGCGTCTCCTGGCGTGATGTGAATTCGAGCGCTGCCCCCAATGTGCTGCGCAGCCGGGTGACCGGTGAAGTGCTCAACAGCAAGTTTCACCATCTCTACTACGGCATCTACACCTATCAGGCCAGCAACATGACCTTCCGCGGCAACCAGTTCTATCAAAACATTAAATATGGCTTTGACCCGCACGACTACACCCATGATGTACTGGTTGAGGACAACATCGCCTACGGCAATGGCGCCCACGGCTTCATCATCTCGCGCGGCTGCAACAACTTTATCATCCGCAACAACAAGTCCTACAACAATTTCGATGCTGGAACCAGCCAAGCGCATGGCTTTATGCTGGACCCTGGCTCACCCAACTCTCAAGATCCACAGGCCGCCTCCTACAATAACGTCTTGGAGAACAACGAGGCCTATGGTAACGAAGGCTATGGGGTGCGGATCCTCGGCTCGATCAACAATCAGATCCTCGGCAACAACTTCCACCATAACCAACAAGGGATTGTAGTCGATGTGAACAGCCCAGATAATCTGGTCAGCAACAATACGCTGATCCAGAACACGTCCTACGGTTTGGTGATTCGCGAAACCGCTGATCGCACCACGGTGACCAACAACACGATCACGGGCAACGGCAACCACGGCATCTACGTCCGCGCCAACACCAATCTAATCGGTGGCAATACGAGCACCAGCAACGTGAGCGCTGGCATTGCCCTGTTGTTGATTACGGGTGGACCGCTGCTGGCTGATAACCAGATTTTATCCAACACGGTGAGTGGCAACACGATCAATGGCTTGGATTTGCGCGGTGCTACGCGTACGCTGGTGCAGGGCAATGTGAGTGAATTCAACACCGGTGCAGGCGTCTATATCGCCAACGGCGCCACCCAAAACTCGATCGTACGCAACCTCATCCGTAGCAACCGAAATTATGGCATTCTGGCCAGCGGTGGGCAGACCCTGCGCAACACCTGGTCCGAAAACCAGTTGTATGACAACCTGCCTGCTGGCATCACCCTGGTCACTGGCGCCAACGGCAATCTGGCCGCCCCGCAATTGCTAAGCCTGGTCAACGACACCGTCTCTGGGCTAACCAGCCCCAATGGCACCGTCGAACTCTTTGCGGATAATGGCGCCCAGGGTCGTTTCTTCCTAGGTCGCACCAGTGCTGGGGCCGATGGTGCCTTTGCCTTCACCTTATCTGGAGTATACCTGGCGCCCAACGTGACAGCAGTGAGCGTTGATGGGCAGGGCAATACGTCCGGCTTTAGTGCGGCGTTGAATAACCCTAATGTGCCGACGCCCACAGTAACAACCACGGCGACTGAGACGGCAACCGCAATCGCAACCGCGACGCCAACGGCAACGGCGACGGCGACGCCAACGGCAACGGCGACGGCGACGCCAACGGCAACGGCGACTGAGACGGCAACGGCAACGGCGACTGAGACGGCAACGGCGACGCCAACGGCGACGGCGACGCCAACTGTGCCACCTGGCTCAACGCCTACTGTCACGGCAACGGCGACGTCTACCGTGCCATCTGGCTCAACACCCACTGTCACGGCGACGGCGACGCCAACTGTGCTCCCCGGCGCAACGCCCACCGCCACGGCGATCGCTGATGACCCGGCTGGTTTGGGCGGCATTCAAATTTTCTTACCGCTAGTGAGTCGATAACGGAACAGACGCAACCACTTTTAGCGTGGTAATTGCACTGTAATATAAGCGAAGCGAGCAACAGGGAATTGCAACCCGCCTGTTGCTCGCTTCGCTTTGACGATGTGACGCTGTCATGATGTGACGCTGTCATGATGTGACGCTGTGACATTGTTACAATTACGGTAGGTTTTCAGTTTTAACAGTTTACAATAATAAACAAAATTGTGCTTGACGAATTAGGAAAACCATTGTAAGATGGATTCCGATATAATGCGCGCTCTTTTGATTTGGAATCAATGCGCTTAGTAAGTCTAATTGATCTGGTGCATATACTCTACCATCGCCAAAACAACCACGCTGCCATCGCGCTCGATTTAGAGAACGGCTAATCAGGTCGCTTACTTCTCTGCCAACACCGCCCAAAAAAAGAATACAATAAATGATCAGCTCGGCAACATTACAAAGGAGGCGTATGCGTCTTATCCATTGGAAACCAAGCATTTCCGTTGGCGCGCTCATATTCATTTTTGCTTGCCTCTGTTTGCCCGGACGGCTTCAAGCACGCCCCCTATTCATTGAGGTCGGCGGTACAATTGCCACCAATACCGTCTGGACTAAAGCCAATGGTCCCTATGTCGTAACGACTTCCGTCTATGTGGCTGATGGCGTGGTGCTGACCATTGAACCCGGCGTGTTGGTAAAATTTGCCCAAAATACAGGTCTTTACATACAGGGAAACGGGCAATTGGTGGCCGTTGGCACCGCCGCCGAAACGATTGTCCTCACCAGCCTGCGCGATGACAGCCAAGGGGGCGACACCAACGGTGACGGCGCGGCGACCGTGCCGCAGCCTGGTGACTGGTACTCACTCAGCAGCTACGGCGTTCTTTCTAGCCTACAATTGGAACACACGCTGATACGCTATGCTAGTTCAGTAGAAGCCAACGGCCATTTACGCTTGCATGACAGCACGATCGAAAGTAACAGTGGTGATAGTTTATATATCTACCCCAATAGCGGCACAGCCCCCACCATCAGCGTCGAACGAACAACCCTGCACACGGTGGATCGCCATGCCATCTCCCTATACAACTACCCTGGCGCGACAGTCAGCCTGCGCAATAATACAATTACTGTGGCAGGTTATGGCACTGGCATTTTACTAACCAACGTGGCGGGCGCCCAAATTGTGGACAATACGATCCATGTAGCCGACGACAACGAGGGGGCACGGGGTATTGTACTGAACGGGGTTGGCGAGACGCTAAGCTTGACCAATAATACCCTAACGCGCGCAGAAGATAGTAAAGCCTACGCTGGCATCGAAGTGTCGAATTCGCGTCCCCAGCTAACAGGCAACCAGGTCAGCGGCTTTGCGGTGGCGGTACTGCTTAATGGCGGCTATCCCGAATTTTCTCCCGTTTACAGCGGAAACGATTTTAGTCAAAACAAATATGCGAATAGCATTGCTGTCGCTGGGGAACTCAGAAGCGGCAGTTGGACAAATGTGGGTGGTTATCTGCATTTTGTTCGCCAAACGGTGACAATCAAAGACAACGCAACGCTGACGATCCAACCGGGTTCTGTGATCAAATTCTCTACCTCGAGTTCCTTGCGCTTGGGCGAGAAGTCACAGTTAATTGCGCACGGGACGATGACCGAAACCATTGTCTTTACCAGCCTGCAAGATGATGCATACCGCGGCGATACCAATGGCGATGGAGGTCTCACGGTTCCCATCCTGGGCGACTGGAACGGCATTGAGAGCTACGGCAATCTTTCGCTGGTCGATTTGGCGTATGTGCTGCTCCGCTTTCCCTACGAAGCCATTGATGGGCGGGGCCATGTAACAGTGCGCGATAGCGTGGTCGAAAAGAGTTCGACCGGCATTTATCTCTATCCGAACACAGGCACGGCGCCCAATGTGACGGTTGAGCGAACGCTGCTGCGCGACGCAAGCTACGGGATCTATCTGACCAAAATGCCGGCCACGCTAAAGCTGACGGGTAATGCGTTTGTGGGGAATGACAACTATGGTCTGTACAATAACGACACGGTCCTTGTCAATGCAACGGGCAATTGGTGGGGCGACACAACAGGTCCAAAACATGAGACGGCAAACCCCACTGGGCTGGGCGTGTGGGTGGGAGGCCCCGTCAACATTGCCAACTGGCTAACAGTTGAGCCGCCTTTTGTACCGCTGGAGCCGGTCAAGCCGCCCGCGAATGCCCCTGCGGCCAGCCCCGACGCCTATGAATCCAACAATGATTGCAGCCAGGCGGGCGCTCTAGCGGTGGACGGTGTTTTCCAAGCCCATACCTTTCATGCCCCCGCGGATGCCGATTGGCTGCAATTTTCTGCCACGGCGGGCGTCACCTACCGCGTAGAAGTGCAAACCCAGACCGATTCGTTGGCCGATGTCAACCTGGAACTCTACACGCAATGTGCTACCGCGGCAGCGGAAACATGGCAGGCCACCTTTACCCCAGGGGTGCGGCTCGATTTCCAACCCACCGTAAGCGGAGCGGTTTACGTGCGCATAACCAACTACGACGACCAGATCTATGGCAGCAATGTTGGCTATCGCGTCTCTGTGCGGCCACTTAAGAGCGCAACAGAATTGGGCGCGGTGATTATTCTGGCCGGTCGGCTCAAGGGATCTGACCGGTTGCAGACCAACATTCACTTTAGTACGCAAAATGTCTACAATCTGTTTAATGCCAGTGGCTATACCGACGACAACATCTACTATCTGGCCACCGACGACAGCTTAGGTGGTTGGGACGCGCAGGCGACATTGGCCAATCTACAAACGGCTATCACCAGTTGGGCAGTGGATAAGGTGAGCGGCGAACGGCCTTTGACCCTGTACTTGATGGATCATGGCGGCGTTGATACTTTTTATGTGGATGGCGCAAACGGTCAGGAATTGACGCCAGGTGATCTTGACAGTTGGCTCAACCAATTAGAAGCCAGCGTGCCGGGTCTGCGCATCACTGTGATTATCGAGGCGTGCCATTCGGGCAGTTTCATCGAAGGCGAGCCGAACATCAGCAAGGCGGGGCGATTGATAATCACATCGACCAATGTGGAGAATGTGGCCTTCGCTTCAAGCAAGGGTGCCCAATTTTCGGACCGTTTGTTTACCTCACTGCGCGAAGGCTATAGCCTGTCCAACAGTTTCTGGGATGCGCAGTATTCGGTGCGCCGTCTGTATAAGATCCAAGAACCGTGGATCGACGCCAATGGCAACGGCGTGCCCAACGAACAGGCCGACGGCGCGGAAATTAGCGACCATAACCCTAGCGTGGATCAGGCGACTGGGGATACTTGGGCGCCCTATATCGTTACCGCACAAGGCCCAGACTTGATCACGGACGGCCAGGGTACGTTACGCGCCGAGGTGCGCGACAATAAAGGCGTCAAACGGGTTTGGGCTGCGGTTTATGCGCCTTCTTACCAAGCACCCGCCAGTGTCGAGGAACTGGTGGCCGAGGATGTGCCGATTATTGAGTTCACACCTCAGGGCAACAATCAATTTAGTGCTGGATATGACAAGTTTATCGAAAATGGCCTCTATCAAATTGCCCTCTATGCCGAAGATAATGATGGACTAAAGGCCCGCCTGCTTGTCCTGCCCGTTAAGAATGGCAACACCGATACGATATTTTTGCCTTTAGTCATCGACTAAGAGCCGTCACACAGTTTTGGTAAATAATGATGTGCAAAAACGGGCCAGGTTTGCATTAGATAAGCATGAGCACCAAAAAATTTACCGTTATTATCAAAGGAGGCTAGCACAGAACAGAGCAAGGATGGAGACAAGCATTCAACCGCAATAACCATTTATCAACCACAGGAGAAGCTTATGAACGGGATAATCAAACGAGCATCCGCAAAATTGATCGGAGTAACCCTGATCAGTTTGGTCTTATCGTCGATGACACCTGCCGCGCCAATTGCCTTTGCGCAGGACCAAGATAGCGATGAACCCGTCGTTGCCGCGGGTGCTGGCGAGGATGGCAGCTTAGAAGAAGGCGTGGAATATGTGAACTGGTACCCCGGTTCAGGTGATCAGTCTGGCACCGACGATGATGCGCTGTGAATCTACAACGCATAGGGGGA
>JBBRVA010000266.1:0-9517 GCA_038247295.1 Caldilineales bacterium
CTAGGCTAGATTCCTTGTAGTATTTCACCAATCGTCGAGACTGCATGCTTGATCTCATCTTCGGTGATGACCAAGGGCGGGACAAAACGCAATACATTGGGGCCGGCGTTGACCAGCAACAGTCCACGTTCGTAACCTTGGTTGACGATGGGGCTAACGTCGATATCCATCTCAACACCGACCATTAAGCCCCGACCGCGGATCTCAACGACGTGCGGACTGTTTAATTCATCCAAAAGTTCCTGTAGCAGTTTGCCCTTGGTCTGTACCTCAGCCAGGAAGTCCGGTTGAGCAATGCGGTTGACCACATACTCGGCGACATGAGTTACGAGTAGACCACCAGCGAAGGTGCTACCGTGGTCGCCTTTATGAATCGCATCGGCCACTTTTTGGCGCATGAGGATAGCGCCAATTGGCAAACCACCAGCCAAGGGTTTGGCAGCCGTTAGCAAGTCTGGTTCAATCGCATGGCCATCGGACTGGTATGCTTCATAACCCCAGAGCGTCCCTGTGCGCCCCACACCACATTGCACCTCGTCAAAGATCAACAGGGCATCATATTCATCAGCTAAGGCGCGCAGGCCGCCTAAAAATTCTGGGGTAGCGACATAAATGCCGCCTTCACCTTGCACCGGCTCGACGATGATAGCGCAAACGTGCTGATCCATTTGGGCGCGGGCACTTTCCAAATCGTTATACTCGGCAAAACGTACACCAGGCATCAACGGCTTAAAAGGATCTTGATATTTGGGCCGCGGCGTCGCGGCCAGCGCGCCATAAAGGCGGCCATGAAAAGCATTGCTAAAAGCTAGGATTTCAAACTTATCTTCATGACCTTTTTCGCGTGCATAGCGGCGGGCAAATTTGAACGCCCCTTCGTTGGCTTCGGCGCCACTATTGGCAAAGTGGACACGGTCGGCAAAGCTTGTATCACATAAAAGTTTTGCCAATTGTGCATGCGGCGCTGAATGGTAGAGATTACTTACATGCAACACGCCACTCTGCGTGGCCTCGATAATTGCTTGCTTAATGCCTGGATCGTCATACCCTAAGGCATTTACTGCAATCCCAGCGACCAAGTCTAGATAAGCCTTACCATCCGCATCGTACAGCGTGCTGCCCTGACCACGTTCTAATACAAAAGGTGCGCGTCCGTAGACGCCAAGTACATGCTCCTGTTCCATCTCGATTACAGCCTGCGAATCCATGGTTCCCCCTCCTTTGAGCAACAATTGAATTTACATTGACCCAATAATGCCAGTGCCGCTACCTTCTTGCACACCGGCGAGGTTAGTAATAACCGCTTGTGGCACACCGTTGCGTACAGCCTCGATCGCACTACGCACTTTCGGGATCATACCGCCGGTGATAATTCCTTCTTCAATCCACTGATCTGCCTGGGTTGCCGTCACCGCACGGACGACCCGATTGGCGACTAATACACCCGGCACATTGCTGATAAAGACGAGACGGATCGCCCCCATTTTAGCGGCAATGGCCGTAGCAGCATGGTCCGCATTCACGTTATAGCTTGCAGCATCAAGCGCCCCAAAACTGATTGGGCTCACAACTGGCACAATGTTGGCGTTAATCAGCGTCCACAGCAAATGGGTATCTACATCCTGAATTTCGCCCACACGCCCCAAATCGCCCAGCGGATGCCACATCTTCTCGACATAGATGGTGCCATCATCGACGCCACTGATACCCGCAGCACGGATGCCGGCATTGACCAAAATGCGCACAATCCGTTTGTTCATTAAGCCGCTCAACACCATTTCGGCGATATCAAGACTTGCTTCGTCGGTTACACGCAGCCCTTCGATAAAGCTCGGCGTCAAGCCCAATTTTTGCTGCAAATCAGCAATTGCCTTACCACCGCCATGGACTACGACTGGGAAATGCCCAGCTTCTAATATACTACGGATAGCGTTCGCCAACCCGGCCAAGAACGTGCTATCGTCTAGCTCATTGCCACCAACTTTTAAGACTACAACGTACTTTGCTGGCTCTTCTGAGTCTGACCCCTCAGGTTGCTCAACTGTAGATTCCATTGGTCCTTCTTTCTCGAATTGCAATTTTAATGAGCAGTATAAGTAATCGCTTAGAGCAAGCCTAAAGTCTCTTCCAAGCCGACCGCGATATTAAAATTCTGGATCGCCTGTCCGCTGGCGCCCTTGAGCAAATTATCGATCGTTGTCACAATAATGTAATCGGTCCCATCCGGCTGAGCAGGATCAACTGGCGTAATGCTGATGGCACAGCGATTCGTATTAGTGGTGTGGCGCAGCGAAGCTATTTGTCCTGCTGGCAACAGATGTATAAAGGGTTCATTGGTATAGGCCTCTGTAAATAGTTCCCGAACCTCAGCCTCAGTCACACCTTGAGGCACCGTCACATACATCGTGCTTAACATGCCGCGATTGACCGGCAGCAAGTGAGGCGAAAAAATAAAACGTGACGGACCGCGATCGACGCGCACATTGTTCAATACTTGCTCCATCTCGGCAATATGACGATGGCGGTGTCCAATATTATAGGGCGTCAGATTATCGTGCGCTTCGACAAAGTTGTACATTAGCGCAACTTTGCGACCGGCGCCGCTGACGCCACTCTTACTGTCGATGATCACCTTTTCGCCGAGCCAACCAGCTTTCGCCAAGGGATAAAGCCCCAAGTTAACACTCGTTGGGTAGCAGCCGGGATTCGCAATTAAGGTCGCTCCGACAATTTGTTCGCGGTAGACTTCGCTCAATCCATAGACAAATTGAGATAGTAACTCTGGTGCAGTATGTGGCGTCTTGTACCAACGTGTGTAAATTGCTGGATCAATGAGCCGAAAGTCAGCGCTCAGATCAATAACGCGTACGCCTGTGGCTTGAAATGCCTTGACCGGTTCAATTGAGGCGGCATGCGGGAGGCATAAAAAAACAACGTCAACTTCACCAGTCCGCTGCATTGCGTCTTCTAAACTAATCAATGGGTATGACCAGGGAACAGCATGCACATCCGAAAATTTGCCGCCGGCGCTGTTTTCGCTGGTTAACCATGCCACTTGCATATGCGGATGGCGATGAATCAATTGAACTAATTCATACCCTGTATAGCCGGTAGCGCCGGCAATGCCTGCTCGAAACATAGCAATCGATCCTCTCCTAATGGCTACAAAGTCTATTTTATGGCTCGATCAATATTGTCCAGCATCATTTGGGCAATAAGCTGAGCATCGGAATGATCTGAATATTGAAGTGCTGCACTCATACTAGTTTGATCTTCTAGCGAACGATTTTGGCTAAGCTTGAATTTTCCTTCAAGTTGGGTAATTGGAATCTCAAAGCCCACAATCCCCTTGAGCAATTTGTGCTGAGAATCCGACCAGGCAATTGACCAAGGTGGCTGCTTAGCTGACTCATGTAGATTGACCAAGCTAGTCAACATCTTGTAGAGATCGGCCTCTTGATCAACCAGTTGCGGGGTGCCATATGCGTGTACAACAGCATAATTCCAGGTCGGCACAGCATCTGCCCGCGTGTACCAGGCAGGCGAAATATAGGCGTGTGGCCCTTGAAAGATAGTAAGTACTTCAGAAGTGGAGCTAAAATGTTGCCACTGAGGATTTGCCCGTGCCATGTGACCGATCAAAGTCCCATAAGCTCCGCGCGTTGTATCGAGCATAAAGGGTAAATGGGTGGCAAAAGGTCTACCGTGATCGGTTGTGATCAACGTCGCAAAGTTATATTCCTGCATTAAGGCATGCAACGTTTGAAGTTCATCTACTCGGTTTGCCGCTGGAATATACATCTCGCCGCCTCACGTGCTTGCGCTAATTGGCCATGAAAATAAAAAATGGGAAATAAAAAAGCTCTCCTTCTGGAGAGCTTCGCCAATGTCTGTTGTGTCAGAACCGCGCGCAAACTTCCAGAATTTATTATCCGGTTGAACGGCGGTAAGGCCTAAAGCTTTGATTGGTGAAGAGCGAATTTTGCTTTGCCATAGATAATAAGTTTAGCATGAGCTTAGATCGGTGTCAATTAGAAAAGTGTCCATATGTGTGAATTGCAAAATCTGATAAAGGAATACCTATGACGATCGTAATTTTAGTGCGGCATGCGGAAACCCAAGCCAATGTAGAGCAGTTGTGGCATGGCAAACTCGATGCGCCCCTCACTGAGCGCGGTCTCTTACAGGTGACAGCGACAGCCATCCATCTGCAAGAATTAACTGCTCGTTATCCGGTGACCGCGTTCTACGTTTCTCCATTGCCGCGTGCCCGGAGCACGGCGGCAGCTATCGGTCAGGCAATCGGGTTGCCACCCATCGTAGACGAAAATTTACGTGAATTCGACCTGGGTGACTGGGAAGGGCGCTCATTCCTGGAATTAAAAGAAAAGGAAGATCTGTGGACACGTTGGGCGGTGGATCCTGCCTTTGCACCGCCCAACGGTGAATCACCCCTCCTCTTCAATCGGCGCGCCACCGGGGCAATTCAGCATCTAGCGGATCGCCATCCCGATGCCATTGTATTAGCGGTGACCCATGGTGCGTTGCTTTGCAATGTGTTGGCCACCTGGTTTGGTGCCGGACCGGCAGATTGGCGCCGTTGGGAACCCCAGAATTGTGCCATTAGTATTCTAAAATTTGTCAATGACCAGTGGCAGGCCGAGCTAATTAATGACATCAGCCATCTACCGGCAGCAGCTATTGCACCCTATGAGCGTCCGATTTATGCTGAAGACGCTGGTTAGCTTATCTGGGCGCCATCCGGATCGCGCCATCTAGGCGGATGACTTCGCCGTTCAACATCTGGTTTTGAATGATATGAGCCACCAACATAGCATATTCGTGGGGTTGCCCTAAACGAGCCGGAAAAGGCACTTGTAGGCCCAGTGACAGCCGTGCAGCTTCCGGCAATCCTGCTAATAAAGGGGTGTCAAAGATGCCCGGTGCAATAGTCATCACACGAATGCCTACATTGGCTAAGTCGCGTGCGGCTGGCAGCGTCATAGCAACGATGCCACCTTTCGATGCAGCATATGCGATCTGGCCAATCTGACCATCGAACGCAGCCACAGAGGCGGTATTTATGATGACCCCGCGCTCGCCACTCTCACCTGGTTCATTTTGAGCTATCGCAGCGGCAGCAAGCCGTAACACGTTGAAGGTGCCGATTAAGTTTACACCAACAACTTTAGTAAACACACTTAGGCTGTGCACACCACGTTTATTCAACGTGCGTTCGGCAGCGCCAATCCCGGCACAGTTGATTGCGCCATGCAGCACATCGTGGTTGGTCAAAGCCACATCAATTGCATTTTGCACACTCGTTTCGTCTGTCACGTCGGTATGGACAAAGTGTGCACTAGCGCCAATTTCGCTGGCGGTCTGCACTCCTACACCTTCATTGATATCGGCAATGATAACAGTCGCCCCCTGACTGCTGAGGAATTGAGCCGTTGCCTTGCCTAACCCGGATCCACCCCCACTGATAAGGAAGGTATGATTTTGAATATTCATTGGTTATTGATCTCCAATTGCTTCATATGTATAGCAAATACTCAAAGTGTTGCTTTTCTAACGCTTAGTCCGATCAGATCGTCTTATTGAGCAACTTCCCAACTATGCTAATTGACAAAATGACGTTTGTCACGTTTCTCTGCGTTCCTTTGTTAAATTGGGTATTGAAATCGTTTATCATTCCTGCTATAATCTTAATATATAGAAGTATTTATATTCGGAAGGCTGGCTTTTGCCCATTTGATACAAGTAATTCGTATAGATAACTGGTTCGTATAATTTAAATAGCGAAACCGGCTAGCGATTTTATTCGCTGCATAAAATTATCTAGATCGAGTATCAGTTATGCATGCAAATAGGCCATTGGTCTGGACATATCAATCGACACCGATTCGGGTGTAGCTAGGAATGGCAATGACAAGCCACCAACAAGCTCGTGTAAGTGGTACGCCAGTAATAGACTATGAAGGCAGCCAGTATAAAAGAAATTTTTGGGAGGGACAAGGCAGAGATTACGAAGATACAACAGAACGAGTTGCGCTAAGGCAATTGTTACCTTTGCAAGGACCAAGAATTGCAGAAATTGGCGCCGGATTTGGCCGATTGGCCAATATGTATTTGGGCTATGACCAAATTATCTTATTTGACTATAGCCGCACCTTGTTACAAGATGCTGTTGCGCATTGGGGTCATGATCCGCGTTTTGTCTTTGTGGCAGGTAACATTTATCAATTACCCCTAGCCACTGGCAGTTTGGATTCGCTGGTGATGGTGCGGGTTATGCATCACTTAGCCGATGTACCGGCTGCGCTGCAACAGATTCATCGTGTATTGCACAGCCAAAGTGTAGCTGTGTTGGAGTATGCCAACAAGCGCAACGTAAAAGCTTTCTTGCGCTGGGCAATCGGTCGCCAATCGTGGTCACCACTCAATTCTGAGCCGGTTGAGTTTGTTGAATTAAATTTTGATTTTCATCCTAGTTGGATGAAAACTCGTTTTCAAGAGGCGAGATTGAGCATAAAGCAACAATATGCCGTCTCGCATTTTCGTTTGCCTCTCTTAAAGAAATATGTGGGCAGTGCAAATTTAGTCAAAGCAGACCAGGCTTTGTATGCCCTTGGCGGGCTTTATCCTGTCTCACCGAGCGTGTTTGTTCAAGTGGAGGCAATTGATGCTGGCGTGCGCGCGGCAGCCAATATGAATCAGGCTGGCATTGCAGAGCTATTCTGTTGTCCACAATGTGCAAAATCGCAGTTTCAATTGGTAGAAACAGAACAGCTATTGTGTGGCAATTGTGGTATAAAATATAACAAAGTAGCGGGTATTTGGGATTTTAAGGAAGCAGCAACGAATTAAATAAATCTCATAGCTAGGCAATTTTAAGCCAGCACAAAATTTTCTGTTTTTTTGAGCATGATCCCTATTATCCATTACTCGTGATCAGACGCATATTGTTGCGTTTAGCCTTAGGAGAGAAACTTTTTACAATGGCAAAGCAAAGATCACTTGACTTTTCAACCGGTCCAGAAGCTGATTCCAACTTCGAAATTGGCATTGAGGATCTCAATGCCAACCTGAACGCCGAAGTGGAAGAAGATCTCGACGTTATGAACGGCGCGGCCACCGCACTGCATACCGATGAAGATGAAAATGAGGTCGCTGTGCGGGTTGCCATGACGCCCGAAGCAGCGTTGGAACATTTACTTACCTTGGGTCGCACCCAAGGCTATGTTTCATATGATGATGTGCTCCGCGTATTACCAGAAGCGGAAAGTAATATGGAGCAAGTAGAAGATATTTTTGCGGCTTTGTTTGAGCAGGGTATCGAGGTAGGTCAGGCGCGGGAGGAGGAACCCGAGGACCTCCACGAGCTTGAAAATGAAGCAGCAGAAGAAGAAACATTTGACCTGAGTCAAATCGAAATTGACGACTCGATTAGCCTATATCTAAAGGAGATTGGGCGCGTCCCACTTCTAACCGCCGAAGAGGAAGTCTCTTTGGCCAAGCGTATGGAAAAAGGGCGGGATTCACGCAAAAAATTGACTCAGGGCGTAGAAGATTGGGAAGAGCGCGAACGATTACTCTGGTTTGTGCGCGATGGGCAGGCGGCCCAGGAACATCTGATTAAAGCCAACAGCCGCTTAGTTGTCAGCGTTGCAAAAAAATATGTGGGCCGTGGTGTCCCTTTCCTAGATTTGATTCAGGAAGGCAATATTGGTCTCATTCGTGCCGTCAAGAAATTTGACTATCGCCGTGGCTATAAGTTCAGTACGTATGCCACTTGGTGGATTCGTCAAGCCGTCACACGCGCCATTGCCGATCAGGGGCGCACCATTCGCGTACCAGTGCATATGTACGAGCAGATCAACCGGCTCACGCGCACCAGCCGCCAGTTGGTGCAAGAGCTTGGCCGCGATCCAACGACGGAAGAAATTGCGCATGAACTGGGCGTTTCGCCACGCAAGGTGGAACACATTATGCGTGTAAGCCAGCGCCCGCTCAGCTTGGAAATGCCCGTAGGCGAAGAGGAAGACAGTTACCTCGGCGATTTCATCGAAGATGAAGATGCGGATGCGCCAAGTGAAGCGGCTGGTCAGCAGTTGCTGCGCGAGGTTATTGATGAGATCTTCCAAAGCTTGACACCACGTGAAGTGCGCATTCTACAACTGCGTTTTGGCTTGGTCGATGGCTATTGCTATACCTTGGAAGAGGTGGGCAAAAAATTTGGCGTCACGCGCGAACGCATCCGCCAGATTGAGGCTCAAGCGCTTAGCCGTTTACGTCATCCCAGCCGCAGCCGCAAGTTGCGTGACTATCTGTAGAGTCGAACAGTTGAAATTTACCGGAGAGTCTGGCTCTTCGATTGTTTCACGTGAAACACTGGCGCTTACAACAGCGCCAGTGTTTTTTATTACCAAAGTGATCATTACCAGTTGCTCGTTTTGCTCGGCTCTAATACTTTCGCCAGGTTTCGTTGGATCATGTATAATCTAGTACATGAACAAACAAGTACTTTATCCCACTTGCAATCTCATTTATCTGCATCTTGAGGCAAAAAGGACATGACTACTTTCAATCGCCTAGTCGCCATCCTTGTGTGGCTGACATTCCTGGCGCTCCTAAGTATTTTTGCTGTCATTCCACTTGTCACATTGAGCAGATTGCAAACGCTTTTGGCGACATTGGTAGCACAATTGCGCACTTGGCAAGATGGCGATCCCACCCAATTCTTAATTGCACAAGTAGCATTTGGTGTTGTAGTTTTGCTCGTCTTTGGAACATTGATCTGGCTAGAATTCTGGGTATGGCAACGGCGAGGCGTGCGCATTCGCACCGTTGAGGGGGGCTCAGCCGAACTAGATACCGCCAGTGTAAGCCGGCGGTTGGGTTGGCATTTAGATCAACTGGCCGAGGTCATCAAGGTTGTACCCCTGGTAAAATCTAGAGGCGGGTCAGTCGATATCAAATTGGAAATTGAAGCTGCGCCCGATGTTGATATTCCAATGAAAACCGACGAAGTCGTCGAAGTAACCCGTGACATTATCGAACAAGACCTTGGCCTTAAACTAGGCAAATTGGATGTCCATATGCGCTGTGCACCCTTTGAACCAGACTGGGTCACAAAATAGAATTTATGGGCATGCAATTTAAAACTTTTGTCCACAAGACGGTAGATAATGTTCGCCAATTTTTCAGAGCATTAATTACATCCAAAGATCATCCAGTAACGCGTTTACCTGTACCAGTGGATGCCATGGTATCTACTGATGTTGAACAGTCAGCTAGCTCAGATGTCGAACTCTTGAACGTGATCAATTCAGAACTTTACGTTGACAACCAACCTGATGAGGCATCTGTGCTTGAGCCGGAAGCGATCACTTATCCAACGCAAGCAGACGATGATAAGATCACATATCCAACGGCAGTGATGCAAGAAGCGGTGGCACAAAACAAGGAAGAGCCGACAAATGTCAACACGGATTTAGCGCAGACCGAATTGTTC
>JBBRVA010000267.1:0-9513 GCA_038247295.1 Caldilineales bacterium
ATGACCTGGGTAAGGCTGTGAGCCACGAAATCGAAGGACCCCATGCGATTGTCGGCGCAGAGATTGCCAAACGCTATGGCGTTAGTGAGGTGGTCGTCAATTGCATCGCCAGCCACCATGGTGAAGTTGAGCCTCAATCGGTGGAAGCGGTGATTGTCGCGGCGGCTGATGCCATTAGCGGCGCCCGCCCAGGCGCCCGCCGCGAAAGTTTGGAGACGTATATTAAACGTGTGACTGAGCTCGAAGAGATTGGCACAAGTTTTGAAGGTGTTAGCCAGGCATATGCAATCCAGGCCGGTCGCGAGATTCGGGTGCTGGTGCGGCCGGAAAATATCGATGACATGGCTGCTATCAACTTGAGCAAGGAAATTGCTAAGAAGATTGAAGATAACCTTCAGTACCCAGGACAAATTCGCGTGACTGTCGTGCGCGAGACACGGGCTGTCGAGTATGCGAAGTAACGCAACCTATCAAAAAGACAATGGCTAAACTGGGTGGGTTCATAGCAGTGGGTAGACAGCTAGCACCGCAATCCACCTTGGCATAGTACGCGAATAATTGAAGAATCAGAGGACGCCAGAATCTGCTGCGCGTCCTCTTTTTTATGGGCTGCGGTTTGCGGTTGCTAAAGATTTCGTCCCTATGCCTATGGGCTAACAGTACATATGTCCTATAGTAATCGAATTCTACATGGGTTACTATGCCAGTTGTGTCGTTGTTGGGGAAAACGCCCCGGGGTTGTCAGCACAAATGAGATGAGTTTAAAAACTGATCGTATCTTTTCTGCAAGCATCACGTCAACTAGTACAGAAAGGCACGCGGTCTCGCCACTGCCTGCTTGACCACCCAACGTCACATCGAAAACATTGATCTACGTAAGGAGACAAGTCCAATGGCTGAGCTCATCAAAGTTTCCGCACAATCTCGCTCAACCGCGGTGGCGGGCGCCATCGCCGGCGTCATGCGCCAGGAGGGCCATGCTGAAATGCAGGCAATCGGCGCTAGTGCTGTTAACCAGGCGGTCAAAGCGATCGCAATTGCCCGTGGCTACCTCGTGCAGGATGGCTTCGACCTCGTGTCAATCCCCAGTTTTACTGAGGTGGATATCGAAGGCAATGAACGCACGGCTGTCCGTATTAGCATTTTTAAGCGTGGCTGCGCAGAGTTACAAGTCGAAAACGGGTAACAAAAAAGGGAGAAGCGATTATCGCTTCTCCCTTTTTATTGCCATGCCTGCCGGCGATTATGTTCGCTCAGCAGCCGTGTCGGCGGCACCTCGACAAGCTCGGTGAGTTTGTCGAACCACACGCCGAAGTCTCACGTCGAGCCGAACGTGTGCAAACCCATTATTTTGCGTAAAAGTAAAACACCGGTTTGCACCCTTTGCACAGATGAAGCATTATGTTTTGTTAGGTCGACGACGGCGTCGGTTGCGTTTGGGCGCCCCACTAGCACTTAGATTGGCTCCATCAGGTTGTGATTGATCTTCTTCGCTGTCAGGTTCATTTGATAGATTTTTCTCTGCCATTTGCTGACGCACGCGCTCATTATCTTCCTCGGCGCCGGCCCGTCGCTTCACAGTACATCCACCACAAGTGCTGCATCCGCCGCCACTGCTGGTCTTGGTAGAAATTAACTCT
This sequence comes from Caldilineales bacterium, assembly GCA_038247295.1. Lineage (GTDB taxonomy): Bacteria > Chloroflexota > Anaerolineae > Caldilineales > Caldilineaceae > JAPLGZ01. The sequence goes on from JBBRVA010000267.1 coordinate 1,641, forward strand.
GCTACGGCGAACTCTGCCATCGCCCTGCTCTCAAGCAACACCGTGACGGTCTCTTTTAGTGGGTGAATATGGCGTACCCGCCCGATCCCTTGCGGTGTTACTACCTCTGCGCCCAACTTGGGCATTTTCTTGTTTTGCTCTTTGTAATGCGCATCTTCATAAGAAAGACAGCACAGCAACCGGCCACAGACGCCACTGATCTCTTCTGGATTGAGCGGCAATTGTTGATTTTTGGCCATCTTGATACTGACTGGTGTAAATTCGCGTAGCCAACTTGTACAACAAAGCTGACGGCCACATTTACCTACCCCATCCAACAGCTTGGCTTCATCGCGTACCCCGATCTGGCGCATTTCGATGCGGGTGCGGAAGATGCGGGCCAGATCGCGCACCAGTAAACGAAAATCGATGCGTGCTTCTGACGAGAAATAGATCAGCAACCGGCCACCGGTGTAATTATAGTCGCAGCGGACAATTTTAATATCCAGGCTGTATTCGCGTGCTTTGGCGCGACAGACGGCTAGTGCTTCTTGCTCTTTGTGTGACCACAAATCCTTTTGCACCATATCCCAGGCCGAAGCACGACGCATAATCGGCTTGATCTCACCCATCACCTCTGCATCGGTAATCGTGTGCGGCGGCTCGACAATCTGTGCGATTTCTGGCCCTTTGGCCGTGTTGACAATTACAAAATCATTCACCATTAAATCGAGTAAGCTGTTGGGCTCAAAGTGGTAGACTTTGGTCACCGGCTCAAATTGTACTCCAACGACAATAGGCATATTACGATATTTCCTCCAAGTAAGGCATTTGCAATATCAATACGTCTAGCGCCAGGCGCGTGTTGACGGTATGATGCAAATAACCTTCGATGCGTTTCAAGGTATGCAGATAGCGCTGCACCGCCAGTGAAGATAATGCGTGCGCCTGCTGATCAATTTCGACCTGTTGGTCTACATTGCAACAGGCTGCTGTGCCGCCAGATTGGGCGAGTAAAATGTCGCGCCACCAGGTTGTCCACAGCTCTAGCAGCCCAAAGAGTTGTTGGTTGTTGCGATTAGAGGCCAATTGCTCTGTGTAGCCCAGCCGCTCGATCCGATCCGCACGGAGCAGCTTCCACAGCAAGTGTAACTGTTCGAGCCGCTCTGCTTGAGCCTTAACATTTTGCAATTGTTCAACGGCCCAACCTAATCGCCCATTGGCAAGCCGGGCCAGCAATTCGGCCTGTTCTGGGGGGGCTTGCCAACTTTCTGCCAGCGCGCGGGCAATGGTTTGTTGGTCTAGCGGCCGCAATTCCACAATTTGGCAGCGACTCATAATTGTGGGTAGAATACTTGCCCGATCTAGCGCGGTTAAACAGAGAATGGCATGTGCTGGCGGCTCTTCGAGTGTTTTTAACAACTTATTGGCGAAGCTGTCGTTGGCATGATGAACATCTTGAATCAAAAATACTTTATATTGGCTTTCTGCTGGCCGTAAAGCAACATCGTGAATGATCTCTGCCGCTTGCTCGGCTCGGATCACGCCATCAAGCCGGTCGAACGCACCGCTTTTATCTGTTGGCTGCACCAGACGGAAATCTGGGTGGCTGCCCTTGGCCATTAAACGGCATGCCCGGCACTCACCGCAAGGCCGCAGTTCCCCTGTGCAGAGTAAGGCTTGGAGAAAGACCCGCGCCAATGTACTTTTCCCAACTTGGCGAGGACCTAAAAATAGATAGGCATGGCTAGGACCATGAGTTACCCCAGCTAACTCCTTTGGCGACGGTATAGTACGTTGTAATGATTGCACTGCCCAATGGTGTCCAAAAACAGGCCACTGGTGACTGGTGTTAATAGCAGGCGGCATGGCAACGATTGTATCACGATCCGCTGTTCTGCACAAAATAAATTTTACAAATACAGAGCTGGGTGTCAGGTTGCTTAATTCACAGCCTGCGGCTGCTGACTGCTTCCTGTGGCACCAGACAGATGTGGTATAATGGCTGCCATGCGAATGAAATCTCTGCGTATCTGGAACTGGTTTCGTATTGCGGCCAACGTGGGTTATCCTTTGGGTTGGCTGTGTGGCCTCGTGCTGCTGCTCGTTGGCTGTAGTGGTGATCAAGCGCCGGCAATCACTGAGGCAACCCCAACACCGGCTGTACTGGTCACACCGACCGTGGTTCCTATCACAACCGCCGAAGCTGAAATCGCGTTGCCAGTTCAACGCCAGTTGGTGATCTGGACTCCCGAATTTTTTGATGCGAGTTTGGATAGTGAAGCTAGTCGTCTGCTGCAAACTGTTTACCAGGGCTTCGAACAAGAGCATGCTGGTGTGCATATCGATGTGCAGGTAAAGGCGGAGGCTGGTGAAGCCAATCTGTTTAACTATTTGCGCAGTACACAGCGCGTCGCACCTACCATTATGCCCGATGTTGTCCTGATCGATACTTACTATCTTTGGCAACTCGTCGAGCTAGGCTTGGTTGAACCGATTGCACTAGATCAACTTGGTTTGACCGACCGTTTCTACCCTTTTGCGCTGGATGCAGTTACGTATCAAGCGCAGCAATATGGTATTCCTTATGTGGCTGATGTACTGCATGCTGTTTATGCGACAGAAACGTATACAACGCCAATTACATGGGATCAGTTGTTGACTGTGCAGCAACCGTACCACTTTCCAGCCGGGGTGCGTGAGAGCAGCTACGATGAGTCGTTGCTTTTACAATATGTGGGGGCTGGGGGAGAGCTGTTAGAAAATGGTGGGATCAGTAGTTTGCAAGCGGCCGAAACTCTCTTTGCTTTTTTAGCGCGTGCCAAAGACAAGGGTGTGATTACCGATGCAGTACTTGATCTACCCAGTCTTAAGGCGACCTGGAATGCTTTTCAGATCAATCCCCAAGGCGTGGCGAATGTTTCTGCCAATTTCTATATGAGCCAGGTCGGCACACAAGCGAATATTCGCTTTGGTCCGCTGCCCACACGCGATGGGGCTAATCTAACGATCGCGCACACGTGGGCTTTTGCCGTTTTGACAAACGACCCGGAACGCCGTGCGCTGGCGCTACGCCTGCTAGATGGCTTTTTACAGCCATCCATTCAGGGACAGTGGAGCCAACTTGCAACGCGTTTACCAACAACTCACCAAGCCTGGGAAGAGTGGTCGGGCGCCAATGGCTACACGGAGTTTTTACAGCGCCAATTGGATATAGCGATCGCTGTTCCCGGCGGTAGCTCCTTTAGCGAATTTGCCAGGCGATTGCAGAGCATGCAACAGGCTATTTTACGTGGCCAGCTTTCGCCGCAAGCCGCGTTGGTGCAACTTCAAGCGGAGCCGTAGCGGGAGCTGTAATCGAGATCCGTGTGCGGCAGAGAATCTAATCGATTGAGTCTGTTGTAACAAAAACAGGAGACGCTGAAATTCAGCGTCTCCTGTTTTATCTGCCCAAACAGTGTGCTTTAGGTCAGTGACTTACTTGACGTCGACCTGGGCACCTTCAGCTTCTAACAGCTTCTTAGCGTCGGCCGCGGCGTCCTTAGCGATGGCGGTCAACACGGTCGCTGGGGCACTTTCAACCAGGTCCTTGGCTTCTTTCAAACCCAGGCTGGTCAATGCACGTACAACCTTGATGACGTTGATCTTCTTGTCACCGATTGCTTTAAGCACGACATCAAACTCAGTCTGCTCTTCCACAACTGGGGCCGCGCCATTTGTCGCCGGGCCAGAAGCCATGGCGGCAACTGGAGCCGCGGCACTAACGCCCCAGGCGCTTTCCAACATCTTAACCAACTCTGCTGCTTCCAGCAACGTCAAACCGTCTAGCTGCTGTTTGATGCCATTCAAATCTGCCATGATAATTTTTCCTTCCGAGAACATCTCGTCGATACAATTTAATTTACTTTTTACAAATTTAACCTGCGAACAACGTAGCTTAACAAGCCGTTCACCTGTTTTGTTTGTTACTTACGCCGCTTCGGCCTCGCTTTGTTTCTCAACATAAGCGTTGAGAACGCGGGCCAAGCTTGCGCCTGGTGCGTTGATGATCCGCACCAACGTACTGGCTGGTGCATTGATCGTGCCCAGAATTTTCGCCAGTGTCTGCTCTTTTGTTGGTAGTTCAGACAATGACTCGGCCTGGGCAGCATCTAATACGGAATTTTCCAGCAGAGCGCCAGAAATTTCCATAATTTTGGCGTCCCGGATCCAATCCTTCAATGCTGTTACGGATTTGCCATTGTCTTCGCCAATAAAAGCGGCCGCATTGCCACCGACCAAGAGACTATTGGGACGCCCACGCCCACTCTGTTCTAGCGCAATACCGAGCAAAGAATTCTTCACCACGATATAGGTTGCGCCTTGCTCCTGCAATTTTGCTCGCAAAGCTTGCACCTGCTTAACGCTTGCACCTTGGTATTTGGTAAAGACGATCGCTGGTGATTTTGCAATCTCCTCTTTGTAACGCGCCACTAATTCTTCTTTTTTCTCGCGTGTAATAGCCAAGTGACTTTCCTCCTTCCTTTGATGCTCAATCACTGCTAGTCTGTTGTTTCAAGATTTAGGTCTACGTTGCTTTATAAAGACAAACGCAAACAGAACCTTTAGAATCAACTGACACAAACAAAAACGCCTTTACGGAATGCGTAAAGGCGTTGGAAACACAAACTCAATGACTGGGACTGTTAAAATAACCCAGCATTGAAATTTATCTGTGCTTATCGCCTAGGCAGGCTGAGGATAAACCTCATTTACGCTTGCACCTGCTGTCTACAGCATCTTCGACAGAAATTATCGAATATTTATTTGTAAAGTAAAGTAAAGTATACTCGTTTGGTGCTTGTAAGCCAAATTGTAACCGCTTGCACAAACTAGTAGTTGTCAACCCGCATTCCGGTGGCGGCAGGTGTTTCTGTCTTTACGCCAGGGCCCATCGTGCTGGCGACGGTAACGCGTTCGACATAATTGCCCTTGATCCCGGCTGGCTTGGAAGCGAGAATGGCTTCCATAAGGGTTGCCATATTTTTCAGCAACTTCTCTTTTTCAAAGCTAGCTTTGCCAATTGGCACGTGGATATTGGACGTTTTGTCGACGCGGAACTCAACACGCCCTAAACGCGCTTCGCGAATTACACGTGGCAATTCTTCGGCTGGCACAATGGTGCCAGTTTTAGGGCTGGGCATCAAACCACGCGGACCAAGCACACGACCTAATTTACCAACTACCCGCATCATGTCGGGGGTGGCCAGGACTGTATCAAACTCAGTCCACCCTTTTGTAATGCGATCTGCCAGATCATCACCACCCACAAAATCAGCACCAGCTTCTTGGGCTAGGGCAGCGCCATCGGGGCCAGTAAAGACGAGAATCCGTACTTGGCGACCGGTTCCGTTGGGCAATGTGACAACGCCACGCACCTGTTGGTCTGCATAACGCGGGTCTACACCCATGCGCAAATGCACCTCAACTGTTTCGTCAAACTTAGCGTTGGCTGTCTCTTTCACTAGTGTGATGGCTTCCTCTGGTGAATAGAATCGTAGGCGATCTACTTTTTCCAGGGTTGCGTTATATCGTTTGCTATGCTTTGCCATCTATCACTCCTTGGTGGTTCAGACGGGAAAACTTCCCTCCCACTTTTTTGCTATAACAATTGATCAAAAATCAACTTTGTGTTTTGCTTTTTCGTACTAACGCAGGGTTGACTACTGGTTGTTGAAACAAATTGCTCCAGGCTAGTCGACAACTGTCACGCCCATACTGCGGGCTGTGCCTTCAATCTGCCGCATAATACTATCCAATGGGAGCGTGGTTAAATCTTTCAATTTAACCTCAGCAATCTCGCGCACCTGTTTGCGAGTAATATTGCCCACTTTGGTCTTATTTGGTTCAGCACTACCACTCGTGAGCCCGGCCGCTTTTTTGATCAGATCCACGGCTGGCGGGGTTTTCGTGATAAAGTTGAACGAACCATCGGTGAAGATTGTGATCTCAACCGGAATGATTTGCCCAATCTGACCTTGCGTGCGGGCGTTGTATTCCTTGCAAAACCCCATAATGTTGATGCCCTGCGGACCAAGCGCAGTACCAACGGGCGGTGCAGGATTTGCTTTGCCAGCAGGAAGTTGTAATCTTACAATTGCTTTTAATTTCTTTGCCATGTTTCGACTCCTTCTGGTTCTGGTAAACGCCTTTTACTTGTAAGGATACAAGCATAGTAGTACGGCTGGCAACCGCTACCCAAGCTCCCAGAGACCAGCGTTGATAAAATACAGTGAATTCGACTATAGACGACTGACCAAAGACGTTAAGCTAACTAAGCATCCTTCGTTGTCATTGGCCTTTGATCGCTTTATGTATCGCGTTGGAGCTGAAGAAAATCAACTTCGACCGGTGTTTCACGATTGAAGAAGCTAACCAGCACCTTTGCTTTGCCTTTGTCGGGATATATCTCATCGACAATTCCGCTAAACTCGGCAAACGGACCACTCATAATTCGCACGTGTTCGCCTTGTTGGAAGCTGACCTTCATGCGCGGTTCATCAGATTCGATCCGCTTCATGATTTTGTCTACTTCTTCATTGCGCAGCGGTGTAGGTTTATTGCCCATACCGACAAAGCCTGTAACGCCAGGACTATTGCGCACTACGTACCAACTATCCTCGTCCATAATCATATTGACAAGAATATAGCCGGGAAAGACGCGCCGCTCTACTTCTTTACGTACACCATTGCGAATCTCGATCTCGGTTTCGGTCGGGACAACGACATGCAGGATATGATCGGTCATGCCCATCGACTCAGCACGATGTTCAATATTCTTCTTGACCTTGTTTTCCATACCTGAATACGTATGAATCACAAACCATTCGCTATGTGGCCCAGACTCAGCAGCTTCAGCATCAAGCTGGGCCGCGATCTCAGCATCCAAAGCCGCCAGTTCGGCTTCGTCGATTTCTGTTTTGGGCTGGTACTCGCGAGACCCGCTAGCCACAATTGTCTCCTTTATACATTTACAACTAATGGACAAACCATTTAAAAGTCGCACCGATCATGCTATCTGTACACGAGAGCAATTGGGCGACTTTTAAGGGTTTTATCTATAAGTATTCCAGACGTGCTATCTCAAGTCAATAATTACAAATGTTTGTCCGTGGAATTTTGAAACACAAAATTATCAAGTGACAAACAACAAGCAATTAAGAGGCGCCAATAATCAACACGACAAGCGCGCTGAACAACGAATCAATGCCAAATAGCACAATGGCGGAGATAACTGTCACCACCATCACGACCCAAGTCAGGCGCAAGCCTTCTTCTCGCGTCGGCCAGTTTACCTTGGCGATCTCGGCACGCGTATCTTTGAAATAGCGTACGATCGCATTATCAGGTTTAGCGATTGGGGTGGAACGACCCATAATAGAATCCTTCTTAAACTGAGCCGAAAATTACTGCCACAGGCTAATCTTTCTGACAAATTAACCTATACCATAATCGGTTTTCGGCCAGACTTTTGTAACTGCTCCAATTCGGAAAACGACCACCGGACTTATTATACTTTCCCCTGTTGGGTAAAAGCAGCTAGACAACACTGGTTCTACGCAACAACCGGAGGTATAAGCCGGTGGTCTGTTCAGGCAGGCGAGATAGGACTTGAACCTACAACCTGCGGTTTTGGAGACCGCTGCTCTGCCAATTGAGCTACTCGCCTGTATATTTACGATTTTAGACTTACGATTTACGAAGTAACTTTGTTGATAAAGAGTCCCTGTAAATCGTAAATCCTCGCTCGTAAATTGTACTTTACTTCAGGATTTGGGTAATGACGCCAGCACCAACGGTGCGACCACCTTCGCGAATGGCGAAGCGACTACCGGTTTCAAGCGCCACAGGCGAA
>JBBRVA010000268.1:0-9504 GCA_038247295.1 Caldilineales bacterium
ATATTGAAGAGCTTGCTCACCGCTTCCAGACTTAGCGTAACGGTTAAGCGCTTTAGCTCTGTCTCCAGCATTTGTTTGCCACGATGAACATTTTCCTCGCGGCCCTGTTTACGTAGCCAGTTACGAATCTTGCCGCGCGCCCGTTGCGTCGTCACATATTCCAGGCTCGGGTTGAGCCAGTCGCGGCTAGGTCCACCCTGTTTGGCCGTAATGACATTGACCTGATCGCCATTGTGGAGTTTGTAATCGAGCGGCACTAGCCGGCCATTGATATTCGCGCCCCGGCAGCGGTTGCCAAGCTCGGTATGAATTTGATAGGCAAAATCGATCGGCGTGGAGCCCGCTGGCAGATCCACTACATCACCTTGTGGCGTAAAGACAAAGACCCGATCCTTGAAAACATCATTCTTCATGCCATCGACAAATTCGGTGGCGTCGGTTACATCTTGGCGCCACTCCATCAACTGGCGAATCCAGGCAATTTTCTTCTGAAATTCAGAATCGTGGCGCGATTGCTCTTTATACTGCCAGTGGGCGGCAATCCCATATTCTGCCACCTGGTGCATTTCTCGCGTGCGAATCTGAACTTCCATCGGCCGGCCATCGCGCCGGCTTAGCACCGCGGTATGCAAACTGCGATAGAGGTTGTTCTTGGGGTTAGCAATATAATCATCAAACTCGCCAGGGATAGGCCGCCAGATGCTGTGGACAATGCCCAACGCCGCGTAACATTGACCTTCTGTCTCAACAATCACGCGAAAACCATGCGCATCGTAGATCTGGTCAAAATCGACCTTTTTGCGTTCCATCTTGCGCCAAATGCTGTAGATGTGTTTGGGGCGCCCACTCACTTCGGCTGGGATGCCGGCTTTGGCTAATTCACGTTCCAGCTCGCCCTTAATCCGGATCACCATCTTGTCGCGCTCATCCTGCTTTTGCTGGATCACGCGCTGTAGCTCTTTGTAGCTGGCCGGCTCTAGGTAGCGAAAGCTCAAATCTTCTAATTCAGACTTGAGCCGCCAGATGCCCAAACGATTGGCCAGCGGAGCAAAAATTTCTACTGTTTCGCGAGCAATGCGCCGGCGTTTGTAATCCTTCTGGCTACCCAAGGTGCGCATATTATGCAAACGGTCGGCCAACTTGATCAAAACAACCCGTATATCCTCCACCATCGCCAGAAACATCTTGCGCAGCGACTCGGCCTTGGCATCGGTGATCCCTTCGTGTGCATTGCTCAGTTGATTGATGCGCTTCAACTTGGTAACACCATCGACCAGCATGCCAATCGTACTGCCAAAATGCTCGTAGATATACTCAATCGTAAACTCAGTGTCCTCAGCCACATCGTGCAAGAGGCCAGCGGCGAGCGTGTCAACGTCCAGGTGCAAATCGGCAAGAATGCGCGTGACGGCGATTGGGTGGGTAATGTAAGGTTCACCCGTTTCACGCTTTTGGGTGCGATGGGCATAGCTGGCAAGCGCATAGGCGCGCAGCAGCAAATCATACTCTTGGGGGCCAAAGTTGGCGGGCATGCTCTGTAAGAGCTGTTCCAACCATTGTTGTTCTTCGAGGCTTAGGCTAACGGGGGTTGCCGCTGCTCCATCCTTACCTGGGATAGGAGGCAGTTTTTGCACCATCGACCACGCCGGTTCGTTAAGCAAAGGATAAGGCAACGCCTCTGCATCGCTCGTATTTTTTTTGGGCGTAGACGACCATGCTGTGTGTGGATCGCCTTGTTGACCATTGGCACGGCCGATGTTGCCATCTAGCGGCTTCCTTGCTTCAAGCTCAGTCGGTTCTACCTGCCCCAATGGTGAATTTAGCGGTGGTGAATTTAGCGGTGGTGAATTTAGCGGTGGTGAATTTAGCGGTGAAAGCATACTTGTGCTCCCTTTGTCTTTTTTTACGTCCCCAGACGCCTAAGTACACGTTTGCGCATTTGTGAGAATCCTGCAATTATCTGAGTATACTCCACTTTATTGCGATAAAATGCAGGATTACATGCGATTCCCTTATTATAAGTTTAATCGGGATTCGTTGCAATGCGCTAAAATTTATGTGTTTTTACTTACGGTAATATAAGTTCACAGTATAAAGTGCTTACAGAGAAATTGACCGCACGACTTGATCGTAAATAGCTGCGGGTGACACCTGGCTCAGATCAAACCAGTGGATATCGCTCATTTTGCGAAAGGAAGTATACTGATGGCGGACAAACCGGTGCGTCTCGTGTTTGATCCGCTCGACGGCCGTTGCCAGCGTTATTTCACCAGCTAGATAAGCAATAATCTCCCGATAGCCCAAACTGCTGATCGATGGCAACGGCGGTTGATAGCCAGCCGCCAGCAACCGCTGAGTCTCTGCGACCAGCCCATGCGCGATCATTGCGTCTACGCGTTGATCAATACGCCGATAAATTTCATCGCGCGGCCGGTCCAGGCCGATCTGCACGATCCGGTAAGCGGGTGAAGCTGCGCCTTCTAATTCAACTTTGGATTTCCCAGTTAATAAGACGATTTCCAGAGCGCGAAGGACACGGCGAGGATTTTGCGCGTCGATCACGGCGGCCGTCGCCGGATCGAGCGTTTGCAAACGTTGGAAAAGTGCACCTACGCCTGTTTGGGCAAGTTCCGCTTCTAATTCGGCGCGCAAGGTAGGATCGGGCGGGACTTCGGGGATGCGTAATCCTTGCACGACAGCACGGATATAGAGCGCGGTGCCGCCCACCAAAAATGGGATGTGGCCACGCTGATGAATTGCATCAATCGTTTGGTAGGCAAGCTGCTGATATTCGGCGAGGGTAAGGGTTTGATCGGGGTTGCGAATGTCGATAAGGTGATGGCGTAGCCGTTGGCGCTCAGCAAGGCTTGGCTTGGCGGTGCCAATATCCATAAACCGATAAATTTGTCGGCTATCTGCGCCCACTACTTCACCATTGAACTGTTCGCACAACTGCAAACTTAATTCCGTTTTGCCCACCGCGGTCGGTCCCAGTAGGACAATGAGCGGCGGATAACTGGCTTCGGTCATCTTTTTATCCTGTCACTGCGTGGCGAATGTGTTCAATCTCGATCAAACGGCCACTGCCATCCATCTGCACCGCCACCACATCAATCCGCCATGGCCCCATCCACGCCACGTTTTTTACGTAATGCTCTGCCACCTCGCGGAGTTTGGCCTGCTTGCGCGGCGTAACAGATTGTTGCGCGCTGCCAAAACGATCACCGCGCCGCGTCCGCACCTCTACCAAGATCAACCACGGCGTCATTGCTCCACCCTGCACAAAATCTGGCGCCGTCTCCTGCGCAATAATGTCCAATTCGCCCGCCGTGCAGCGCCAGTTGCGCGCTAAGATGGTAAGCCCGGCGGCTTGCAGCGCTTGGACAGCCAACGCTTCGCCTTTGTTGCCCAGACGGCGTCGACTCTGGTTGGGCGGTGTCTGATCAGGATGCATGATGAACTCCCGGAGCAAGGTTCGCTTTTGGCCGCTGGTTGGCTGGCCGTTGCGCAATAGGGGCAAACGTATGCCGGTGTTCTGCGCATGGGCCCTGTTGTGCAATCGCCGCCAAATGCGCTGCTGTGCCATAGCCCTTGTGTTGCTGAAAGCCGTAAGCGGGATGGTGTTGATGGAGCGCGACCAACAGACGATCCCGATGCACCTTGGCCAAAATTGAGGCCGCGGCCACCGACACAATGTTGCGATCCGCCTTGATAAAACTTTCTTGGGGCAGATTGAGCTCGGGTAACTTGACCCAGTCGAGGAGTAGATAGTCGGGTGGGTAAGGTAGGGCGGCCACAGCTTGGCACATGGCCCGGCGCGTGGCCGGGGCAATCCCAATTTGGTCGATGATCGATGCCTCAACACAGCCCACACCCCATGCCACTGCTGCGGCTTGGATCTGGCCTTCCAGAGCGGCACGGCATTCGGGAGTCACCAGCTTGCTATCACACACTTGAGCCCAGATGCCAGCCAATGCAGTATGGGGCGGCACGATCACGGCGGCCGCAACGACCGGCCCAGCCAGCGCGCCGCGTCCGGCTTCGTCGATACCGGCGATATGATGATAGCCACGACGCCAAAGGGCAACCTCGTGGTCCAGGGTAGGCATGGTGATATTCATGAATGGACGAATGACTTGTAACTGGCGGCCAATACAAAAAGCACCGGCAAAGTTGCCAGTGCTTCTTCGGCACAGAAAAATCTTTAAAACAAAGCTCATCTGTGCAAAGTGCGCAAACCATTGTTTTCCCTTGAGAAAAACAATTTGTTTGTACACTTTCGGCTGATGAGCAAAAACGAAAGGCGCACTGCCACGGCTTACGCCTTGAGGAAGCGCTTTTCTTTGAGACGGGCCGCCTTGCCAGCACGATCGCGCAAAAAGTAGAGCTGTGCGCGACGAACTTTGGCTTTGCGCAAAACTTCGATCTTATCGACGCTTTTGCTGTAGAGCGGAAAGGTGCGCTCGACGCCAATGCCATGTGTAGCAACACGACGCACAGTGTAGGTGGCGCCCGGCGTCTGACCGCCGCGCATGGCTACGATTACACCCTGGAAGACCTGGATGCGCTCGTTGCGCCCTTCACGAATGCGCTGATGGACGCGCACGGTGTCACCCGTGCCAAGTTCAGGAAAATCTGCCGAATTCTCCGGCTGTAGTGAAGCCATGAGTGCGTTTGTCATGGGTGAATTATCCCTTCATCCAATCTACAACGATTTTACAAATCGTTTTCATAAGTCGTTTCTTCATAAGTCATTTCGTCGGGTTGTACAATGATTTTAAAATGACTATACAGACCCTAAATGATTGCAAGTCCTGAATTGTAACACAGCAGTTTAGTCGTGGCAAAAACAGAGGACAATTTTCTCAATAAACTATTATCAAATATAATAGCACTATCACTCATGCATATCGAATAGGAGCAATGTCATGGCAACTGAATTTCAAGACATTCTTGTCGAGCGGCCGCTTGATCATGTCGGTTTGATCCGGCTCAACCGACCCCAGGCGCTCAACGCGCTGCGCGCACGTTTAATGGAGGAATTGGTGAGTGCGTTGCAAAGCTTCGATCACGACCCGGTAATTGGCGCCATCGTGATCACCGGCAACGACAAAGCCTTCTCGGCCGGGGCCGATATTACCGAGATGGCCGACGCAACGGTCACCGATATGCTCAACCGCGGCATGATCGAACGCTGGCGCCAGCTGCGGGCGATCCGCAAACCGATCATCGCCGCCGTAAGTGGCCATTGCCTGGGCGGGGGCTGTGAACTGGCGCTAGGGTGCGATATGATTATTGCCTCCGAAACGGCCAAGTTTGGTCAGCCAGAGATTAATATCGGCGTCATTCCGGGCGCAGGCGGCACCCAGCGCTTGACAAAAGCGGTGGGCAAATCGCTGGCTATGGAAGTTGTGCTCAACGATCGCCGCTTGACCGCCGAAGAGGCGCTGCGTTATGGTCTGGCCAGCCGGGTTGCACCACTGGAGAATTATCTGAACGAAGCGCTGACCCTCGCCAGCCAGATTGCGGCCCGCGCCCCACTGGGCGTGCAGATGGGCAAAGAAGCGATCAACAAATCGTTTGAAATGGGCCTGACTGATGGCATGGCTTATGAAGAAAAACTCTTCTATATTCTCTTCGCCAGTGAGGACCAGAAAGAGGGCATGCGCGCCTTTGTCGAAAAACGCAAGCCAGTGTGGCAGGGCAAATAAAGCAGTTAATGACAACGAAATTAATAGCATAAACCATCACCGTAAACCATCACCGTAAACCATTACGCTAGAGGAGAAACCTATGAGCACCCCAGTCACTGTCCTGTCCCTGCTTGTCGAAGAGCTCAACCAGGGCCGCATCAAGGTGGTCGATCTGACACAGCCACTCGGCCCGGACACGCCGGTAATCGATCTGCCCCCGATCTTCGCTCCTTCACCCGGCGTCACGATGGAAGTCATTTCTCGTTACGATGATAAGGGTCCCGCCTGGTATTGGAACACCCTTCACCTAGGCGAACATACCGGCACCCACTTCGATGCCCCTGTTCATTGGATCACCGGCAAGGACCGCGCCAATAACACTACAGATACGATTCCGGCGCGCCAGTTTATCGGCCCAGCTTGTGTGATCGACGTGAGCAAGGAAGTGGCGCAGTATGAAGATTTTATCCTGACCCGTGAGCATGTACAGGCATGGGAAGGCAGCAACGGTAAAATCCCACGTGGGGCTTGGGTGCTGTTGCGCACGGACTGGTCCAAACGTGACGGACGCGCGGCTTTTCTGAACGCGCGGGAGGATGGACCACACTCACCTGGCTGGCATCCGGACTGTCTGCGTTTTCTGGCCCACGAGCGCGATGTACTGGGCGTGGGCGTCGAGACGGTGGGCACAGATGCAGGGCAAGCGGGTGGTTTTGAGCCGCCTTTTCCGGCGCACAACATCATGCACGGGGCGGGAAAATTAGGACTGGCCAGTTTGCGCAATCTGGATCAGTTGCCGGCGACGGGTGCCGTCCTGATCGCCGCGCCCTTGAAAATCGTCAACGGGTCGGGTAGCCCTGTGCGCGTGGTGGCCCTGACGCCGGCCTAAGTATGCAGTAACGTTTAGGTAGAATGTGCTCTACTTGTACGTTTACATGATACAATATGGGCAAAATTAGACTGTCGTTTAGGCGAAAATTAATTTATGCAGCCACAAGCCCCCCCCCAACCTATTGATTACGCTAAGGCAATCGCAGCTCTTGTAGCAACAATGCCGATTGAGCGCGCCGTACAGGTATACGAGTTCGTGCGCTTTTTACACACCCAACCAGCCTATCCATCGCCACTAGACATAGATGATGATGATGGCTGGATGGATGATAGTGAAGAGCAAATGCAGACAGAGGATGCTCTATGGGATGCAGCGTACACAAGGCATCCTGACAAATTTGCTGCACTAGCTGAAACTGCGCGTGCGGAGATTGCGGCGGGTGTAACACAACCAATGTTCAATGATCAGCAAGAATTTGCTCTCCGATGAACTCACGAACGACGCGCAGCTTTCGCGCCGCGTTTAAAATACTTCCGCCCGATGTAAAAGAGCGGGCACGCCAGGCTTACAAATTGTGGCGTGACAATCCCACTTTACCAGGACTACGCTTTAAGCGCGTTGGCGATCAGGTTTCTGTCCGTATTGGGCGTAACTATCGCACGTTGGGCATCTTACAGAGTGATACTGTTTACTGGTACTGGATCGGCAAGCACGATGTTTACGATTGGAGCATAGGGCAGTAACCCAATAAATTATTTTTAGCAATTTATTCTGCAAATCCGAGCCAGTCAACTTGCACAATATGTTCATCCTACAGTATATTGGGCTGCATGTCCACGCTTTATCCTGATATCGAAGCTCAGCGCCGCACCGTCCTGGTGGCGGTAGTCAATAATATGGATGATTTGCAGCGTGCTGCGTCCGAGGGATGGTATCGAATTCCTCAGCGCAGCGCGCCACGCCGCATTGGCGCCGATTATCTTGCTTTCTATCAGACAGGCGCATTTAAGGGCAAGGATGAGGCACAAACTGTTACTTACTACGCGCCGACACGTCGCTATCGGCTGCTCACCCGCCGCGAATTGTTGCCCACCGAAGCGGATCACCCTCGCGCCAACGACTATTATTTCCGCATCGAGCTTGGTCCATTACAGCGGCTAGAACGTTCAATTCCAGCGGGCAAATTTCATCGCGTCACGTTTATCCATAGCACGTTGGATCGGCTGCTTACGGCGCAGGATGTCAGCGATCTTTTCCGCCAGGACGATCCGTTTGAGACTCTTTGGAGCGCCTTGCGTGAACATGGCTTGCGGCCGCTCAAGAACCGTCTGATCGGTGAACAGCCGGTGGACGTAACGCTGCGCGCGCGTGGCGGCTACCTGGGCATTCACTGCAACGAAGATGCTGGCACGCAAGAGGCACGCCACCAACCCATGCCGGATCGCTGGGAATTACTTCACCTGTCCACTGCCCACATTCAGCAAGATTTGAACGGCTGTCTGCGCCAGATCGGCGCCGCGCTGATCAACTTGGGTGGCTCGGTTTTGAATCAGGCTTAATTCTACCCAACAAAGGAATTCAGTTGTGCGTATCTCCATGACAACGGTAGTGGTCAGCGACGATCGACCGCCACGCCGCGGTTATCTTTATGCGCTGATTTTTCTCTTGCTGATATTGCTCAGTGGGCTGGCGGTGCAGACGGCCCAAGCGCAGGATGATCCGAATACGCCCAGCGCAAGCGGCACAAATCCATCGGGTACGCTGCCAGAAAATCCACTTTACTTGCCCCTGGTGGCGCTCAATGCCGGTCAGGCGCGCGTCTTTGACGCCATCCCCGTTCTAGAGCCGCCCGTAGACCGGCCCGCGGCCGCGCATGGGGATCTAAACCTGGCCTTGCGCGGTTACACCACTACGGTGGCGAACTTAACTTTAATCGATGTCAACGGTGATGTTGACGAGCATGCACCTCAATTGGCCGGTCTCTTTGCTACGCCGCGGCTACCAACCTTTCAAGCGGCGTATCGGGTTTATGATTGGAACTGGGGCTGCAGCGCCGAAGGTTGTCGCGGCGAACCGCTGGCAGATCCCCCTGTCACACTGCTGGAAATGGTCGTGACGCAGGGCGAAGCACTCCATATCCCGACGCGCAACCCCGATATCTACGGTGATGACTATAAGGCCCTCGTGCTCTACGCCGAGACGCAGCGCATTACGCTGGCCTATACGCGCCAGGACACGGCAGCGGTGGGCTATCTTGTCCATATTGAAGACCTGGCTGTCGACCCAGCCCTGGTGGCGCTATACAATGAATTAAATCTGGCCGGGCGATCCCGATTACCTGCGTTGCACAACGGTGAGGTGCTCGGCCTTGCCAGCGGCGCCACGATCAAGGTCGCCATCCGCGACACTGGTGCATTTATGGATCCACGCGTGCGCAAGGATTGGTGGAAAGGATACTAATCGGCCATAAGTAATCGGTAATTTTAATGGGGAATGCAACGTGAGTGTACTACGCTACGCAATACGCACCACTTTTCACGTTTGTGTTACAATCTTGCTATGACGATTGTTCAACTTTCTAGCGCCCATGCCGCTGACGCGGCCCGTTTGCACATTGCTGGCCAGCCGGGCACGTTTTTGACCAGCTTGGGGCTAGATGTGCTGACTGTGTTTTATCAAGTGTTACCCCAATCGCCTGCCGGCCTTGGCTTCGCCGTCATCGGTGAGGGCGATAACAATACAGCTTATCAAACCCAGCCAGCCAAAACTCAAAATTCAATTTCCAATATCACTTTGGGTTTCGTTAGCGCTACGACTAGTGTCGGTGCGCTCTTTTTGGAACTGGGGACGCGGCGTATTGGTCAATTTTTACCTCCTCTGTTTGCCCGTTTTGCACGCCAACCGGCGCTGATCCCACGCAGTGTGCAGACGCTGCTCTATCCATTTTTGGTACGTAAAGAGCATGAGCATCACACGGGC
>JBBRVA010000269.1:0-9460 GCA_038247295.1 Caldilineales bacterium
CCCGGGAACGCTGGCATCCTGCCGGTAGCCGCCAGAGATGGCGGTGCTCCCAACTGCGTAACTTCTAAATTCTACAGCCCATCGGCCAAGCAGTGTGCAATTGTCGATCTGCCAGCCATGAACTTTCTGATGCTCGACGGCGCTGGCGATCCGAACCATGCGCCAGCATTCCAAACCGCGGTGGAGACGCTCTATGCTGTCGCCTATACGCTCAAATTTATGCTCAAAAAGGGCGCGGATGGCATCGATTACGGGGTGATGCCGCGCGAAGGGTTGTGGTGGAGTGAAGAGATGGCAACGTTTAGCGTCGAACGCAAAAGTGACTGGCTCTGGACGTTGCTGATCATGCAGCCAGATTTTATCACCGCGGCGCAGGTGGCGGCCGCCAAAGTCGAAGCGGCGAAAAAGAAATATCTGCCCGCATTGCCCCAACTGCGTTTTGAAGCATACCACGAGGGTTTGTCGGCGCAGATTATGCACCTGGGCCCTTTTGCGGCGGAAGGTCCGACCATTGCGACCTTGCATACGTTCATCAACAACCAAGGCTATCAGCTACGCGGCAAACATCACGAAATCTATCTGAACGATCTGCGGCGCACCGCGCCTGAAAAGCTGAAAACAGTGATCCGCCAGCCTGTGTCGAAAGAATAGACTGTAAAGTCATACCAATCGGTATGACTTTACAGCTTGTTCGTAATGTGGTACCATTGGTATCCTATTACTTCTATTTTGTTTTGACAGGAGAAAACCAATGATGCCGACAAGCATAACGCCGAGTAATACTAACGTGTGCAAGATTACGATTTCCGTACCTTTAGATCTAGTTAAATTTGCTGACCAACAGGCTGTTCAGTTAAACACGAGTCGTAGCCAGATTATCAGCCAGGCTTTGGCTGAAATTAAGGCGCGTGAAGAAGCGCGGCTGGCGGCTGAGGGTTACCAATTTTATGCCCTTGAGGCAAGCGAGTTTGCTGCTGCCAGTGCGAAAGCCGTTGCCGAAGCCATTACACCCTATTTGGATCGCTACCATGCTGAAGGCACCGACTATGCCAGTTAAGCGCGGTGAGATCTACTGGGTTGAATTTGATCCAGTCAAGGGTAATGAACAAAGTGGCCTACGACCGGCGTTGGTCGTTCAGAATGATATAGGCAATCGCTTTGGTACAACCACCGTGGTGATTGCTATTACGCGTACTATCCCGCCGCAGAAATATCCATTTATCGTCGTTATTGAACCGAATGAGAGCGGTTTGCCGGAGCGGAGTGCCGTTAATTGTGCGCAAATGGCAACCATTCAGCAAACAGGTGCTGCAAGCCGGCTGCGTCCAACCCGTGGTGAGTCTACATTACGCCCGATTGGCAAGTTAAACCCGACTCGAATGGCGGAAGTGGATGTAGCTTTGCTGTTTAATTTGGGGCTGCGCACGTGATGCCGATTTACTCTTATTACTGCAAGCGTTAATGAAAGCCAGGCTTTCTGGTATATTGGTAGGCAGTCCGATTCCATTAATCAATGGAAGGAATCATCTATGACCAATTCACCTCGTTATGATCTCTACGGTCCTGCCTTTAAGGCCAACCCGTACCCCACATACGCCGCCATGCGCGAGCAGGAACCTGTCTGTTACCATCTTGGTTTGGATGGTGAGCACGAAATTTGGTTTATCACCCGTTATGCGGATGCCGAGGCAGTGCTGCGTGATCACAAACGTTTTGTCAAAAATTACCGTACCACACTGACCCCTGAACAGCGACAGCAGTTGCCACCCGACCCACAACTGGTGCGTATGCTGGATCAGCACATGCTCAACGCCGACGGCGCTGACCATACCCGGCTGCGTAGCCTGATCAACAAAGCGTTTACGGCACAGATGATCAACCGCATGCAAAGCCGTGTCCAAGCAATTGCGGACAGCCTGATCGATCGCGTGCAAGAGCAGGGCGCGATGAATCTGATTGACGACTACGCCTTTCCCTTGCCAATTGTCGTGATTGCCGAATTGCTCGGCGTACCGGCATCCGACCAGGATCGCTTTCGCGTCTGGTCGGATGCCTTTCTGACGCCCTCCTTTACCCCAGAAGGCTGGGCCAAAACCGAGCAACTGATGTTGGCCTTTACTGGTTATCTGGGCCAGGTCTTCGCCGCCCGCCGTGCGCAACCCAAGGACGATCTGATCTCAGCACTGATCCAAGCCGAAGAGGCCGGCGAAAAATTGAGCGAAGAAGAACTCTACGCGATGGTGATCTTGCTGATCGTGGCTGGCCACGAGACAACGGTCAACTTGATTGGTAACGCGACACTGGCGTTGCTGCAAAACCCCGATCAACTCGCCAAGCTAAAAAATAACCCGGCGCTGATGCCGGCAGCGATCGAGGAGTTTTTGCGCTACGATGGACCTGTCGAGCGGGCCACGATGCGTTTTGCCGCCGAAGATGTCGAGCTCGGCGGACAACTGATCCGCCGTGGCCAGCCCGTCAACGTGGTCCTCGCCGGCACCGGGCGTGATGCGGCACAGTTTGCCAACCCGGATCAACTGGATCTAACGCGTGAAAATAACCGCCATCTGGGCTTTGGTTTTGGCGTCCACTATTGCGTGGGCGCGCCCCTAGCGCGCATGGAAGGCCGCATTGCCCTCGACACGCTGCTGCGTCGGCTGCCCAATCTGCGCCTGGCCGTACCCGTAGATACATTGGAATGGCGTGTAACCCCGATCATCCGCGGGGCGCAGGGGTTACCGGTGGCGTGGGATTAAAGGAAACGTTATGTTGTCTGCTTCATTTCAGGCCAGACCTTTATCGCGCGATCTGTCTGCCGACCTTCATCTAACCTGATCAACCATCAGATTTGCTGAAGTCGCATAGATTACAAGGTTGCGCTATAATATAGACATGCGCCAAGCTTCTTGGTTTGACCTCTGGATAGCAGCCAATTAACTTTCATTTGAAACGCGGACGCCAATGGCAGAAGTTCACCTTCAACTCCTTGCCGATTTTTGTCTGACGTACGCCGGCAAGCCTGTCACTGCGATTGATACACCACGATTACGCGCGCTGGCGGCCTATTTGGCCCTGCATCGTCATGCGCCGCAACCTCGCCAGCATCTGGCTTTCCGCTTCTGGCCCGATTCGAGTGAAGCCCAAGCGCTGACGAACCTACGCAAACAACTCCTCTACCTGCGCAGTGCCTTGCCAGATGCCGATCAGTTCCTCGATATTGCCAGACAAACAATCCAGTGGCGTGCAAGCCGCGAATTTCGCTTCGATGTAGACCAGTTTGAATCGGTTCTGTCCCAAGCAGTTGCTACTACTGATGAGCAGGCCATCCACTTGCTCCGACGTGCAATTAACCTCTATCGCGGCGATCTGTTGCCGGAGTGTTACGACGACTGGATTTTCCCCATCCGTGAAACATTGCGCGCCCAATATCGCCGCGCATTGGAACGGCTGGTGGCATTGTTGGAAGATCAGCGCAGCTATCCGACCGCAATTGACTACACCCAACAGCTTTTACGCCACGATCCGCTGCATGAACCAACTTGCCGCCGGCTTATGCGGCTTTATGCCCTCAACGATGATCGGGCAATGGCGCTACGAATTTATCACACCTGCGTCACCCAGTTACGTGAAGAGTTGGGTGTTGATCCTGGTGCGGAGACCCAGGCCGCGTATGAACAACTGCTCAACCACCAGCCAGCTGCGGAAAACCACCACCTCACAGAACCTGCTGTGCCTTTTGTCGGTCGCCAGGGTGAATGGCAGGTGCTACAGCAAAGCTGGCAGAAAAGTATGCGCGGCCAAGTCCACTTTGTTCTCATTGCGGGTGAAGCAGGGATTGGCAAGACGCGGCTGGCCGAAGAGTTATTGGATTGGGCACGCCATCAAGGTATTGCCACGGCGCGCACCCGTTCCTATGCCGCGGAGGGACGAGTTGCTTATGCGCCAATCGTCGAGTGGTTACGCACCGATCTGCTTTTTCCCCATCTACAACGTCTTGATACCGTGTGGTTGACGGAACTGGGGCGTCTGTTGCCTGAAATTTTTACGGCGTATCCCCATGTGCCACGACCGGATGCGGTGACACAAAGTTGGCAACGCGGCCAACTCTTCACTGCCTTGGCGCGTGCCATTCATGTAGTGCCACGACCGCTGGCGTTGTTGATCGATGATCTGCAATGGTGTGACCAGGAAACGTTGGAGTGGTTGCATTTTCTAATGCGCTTCAACGCCAACGGCAACAGTGCGCATCTGTTAATCTTGGGTACGGCGCGGTTACCGGATGAAGTTGATGTGCGTCATCCCTTACGGGCCCTCTTGCATGAACTTCAGCAAACCGGACAACTGACATCCCTTGATCTACAGCGGCTCACGAGCATTGAAACGACTGATTTAGCCAACCGCATGAGTAGACAATCGCTTGATAAGGCCGCCATTGTCCAACTCTATGCCGACACCGAAGGCAATCCGCTTTTTGTTGTGGAGACGATGCGCGCAAACTTGCATGGTCAGCCGCAGGTAACCACTGCGCGCCAATCAGCCGCTATGCCGACCGCCGGTCCAAGCCACGCCTTGGCCAGTCCCATCCTGCCCTCTAAAGTCTACAGTGTCATTCAAGCGCGACTGGCACAGCTTTCTCCCGCCGCGCAGGAGGTGGCAGAAGTGGCAGCGGTGATTGGGCGCCAGTTCACGTTGGATGTCCTGTTGACTGCCGCTGGAAAAACGGAAGAGGTGGTTGTCGCCGCGCTGGATGAATTGTGGCTGCGTCGCATTGTGCGGGAACAGGGTGTGCAAGCCTATGACTTTTCCCATGACAAGATTCGTGAAGTTGTCTATGCCGAAAGCCGGTTGGCGCGTCGGCGTCTGCTCCACCGCTGCGTAGCCGAAGCGTTAGAACTGGTCTATCCCCAGCCGCATGAAGCAATTGTGGCTCAGTTGGCGTTTCACTTTGAACAGGCCGGTCATATAGAACAAGCCAGCGTTTATTATCTGCAAGCAGGGCAGACGGCACAACGAGTGTTTGCTTATCGAGAGGCGCTTGAACACTTAAAACGGGCAACTACGTTACTGGAAGCCTTACCACCAACTTCGGCTCGCGACAAAAAACAACTAGACATTCTAGTGGCCATGGTGATCCCACTATTGGTTCTTTCGGCCTATACGTCGGAACAGTTGTATAACGTTCATGAGCGCATACTCAAGCTATCCGAAAAACTGGGGCAACCGCCTTATCCACCAGTGCTACGAGCGCTGGCCGTTCAGTATCTGCTGCGCTACCGAAATTTTACCCAAGTGCAAGCCTGGGGCGAACAGATCCTGGCGATGGCTTATCAAGCTTCACCAGCGTTTGACCCCATCCTGTATGTGGAAGCCAACTATGTCCTTGGTGTCAATGCTTTTTGGCAAGGACATTTTGCCGAGGCAAAGCTAATCTTACAGCGCGCCATTGACGCTTATTCAGTAGAGCGGCATCACCGGCATGCGCTTCTGTATGGACAAGACCCTGGCGTCTACTGTATGGCGCGGCTGGGATGGGACTTGTGGTATCTTGGTTATCCTGATCAAGCGCGCCATCTTTGCAATTTAGCGTTGACGTTGGCCCAACGGCTAGACCATCCGTGGAGTCTGCAAATGGTACTGATCTTTGTCAACTGGCTCTACTGTGACTGTCGCGATGTTGATAACGTGGCCGCAAACTATCAAGCATTACAAGCTGCTCATGACGTCCTGCATGTAGAAAGTATTGCACGCTATCAAATGTTTGAGGGCTGGTGCCAGGTTCAATCTGCCAAAAGGCAAGCCGGTATTGCACGACTTTATGATGACATTGCAGCATGGCAGGCCACAAACTCTAGTGCTTTGTATAGCCCTTATATCTATACTGTGATCACCAAAGCCTATTGCCTTGAAGGCTCCTATGCAGAGGCAATGACAGCGATAGAGGAAGCATTTGTCCAACTAAAAGGTAGCCAGAACTACTGGTATCTTGCTGAGATGTATCGGTGTAAAGGCGAAGTACTAGCCGGCTTGCATCAGAACACGAATGATAGCGAAGCATGCTTTCAACAAGCCTTGAAGATTGCACGGCAACAGCAAGCGAAGTCATTGGAATTGCGCGCCGCTATGAGCTTGAGCCGCTTGTGGGCAGAGCAGGGTAAACAATCTGAAGCTAGGCAGCTCCTGGAGCCAATTTTTCATTGGTTCACGGAAGGCTTCGATACGCCAGATCTTATAGAAGCTAAAGCGTTGCTTAATATATACAGCCTTGAAACCCGACAACAATTACTCAACTCTCCTTAAAGCTTTATTAATAGCTTTCTTTTATGGTGTTTTCTGATAACTACGCTGATTCCGGCTTCCAGGGAACGATTTAGGAACGATAATAGTGGTATGTTTGCTTTGTAGCATCCAACTCTCTACAACTGATCATCCAAGGAGAACTTATGATTTACATGACGATTAGCGTGGATCTTTATCCAGGCAAGCTGAGTGAGGCGGAGGTATGTTTTCAAAGGATTGCCACCTATATGAAAGAAAATACCTCCGAAATAAATTACCAGATCGTACGTAATATCACAGGACCGACCCGCAAGGTTCATGTGTTTGCCAGCTATGAATCAATCGCCGATTGGGATCTATCGCAGTCGAAGCGCCATACCGACCCAAACTGGCAAGCAATAGCTGCCGAGGTAGTAAAATTTGTCGATCTGCATAACGCAGAAGTCAACTTCTATGAGGTGCTGGCTCAAGCCTGAAAAGAGATTATCGCTAGTGACAAAAGCAAAAACGATGATCAGCTTCACGCTTTCAAACTACCCCACTCACATTTAGCCGGTGAGTCCACAATATAGATAGAGGAACTTATGTCCCTTCAAATTCTAAACTTAGACGCTGTATCTGTTGCTCTGGCCGACGAAACAGTTACTGCCTTCCGCCAAAGCTTTTACGGTCCAATTCTTGTCCCCGGTGACGATGCCTATGACGATGTCCGTGTTCTTTGGAACGGCATGTACGACCGCCGACCAGCCATGATTGCCCGTTGCACGGGTGCAGCAGACGTGATCGACGCCGTCAACTTTGCGCGCGCAAACAATTTGCTTGTCACCGTGCGTGGCGGTGGTCATCACGTCGCTGGTTTAGCTGCCGCCGATGATGCGCTGATGATCGATCTTTCGCTGATGAAGGGCATCCAGGTTGATCCGCAGGCGCGGATTGCGCGCGCTCAGCCTGGCGTCACCTGGGCGGAGCTGGATCGGGAAACCCAAGCTTTTGGTCTGGCGACGCCGGGCGGTGTTGTCTCGACGACAGGTATTGCCGGTTTGACGCTGGGTGGCGGGATGGGTCTCTTGCGGCGTAAATATGGGCTGGCCTGTGACAATCTCATCGCGGTCGATATTGTCACCGCCGATGGTCAGTTCCGCCGCGCGAGCGTCGAGGAAAATCGCGATCTCTTCTGGGCCATCCGCGGCGGCGGCGGCAACTTTGGTATTGTCACCTCGTTTGAATATCAGTTGCACCCGGTTGGGCCAACGGTGATGAATTGCGCCATCATGTACCCCTTGGCCGAGGCAAAGCACGTCTTACAGGTCTGGCGCGATTTTATGGCCACTGCGCCAGATGAAATCACGTCACAAGTCGCCTTCTGGAGCATCCCCAGTATCGATCCGATCCCGGCGGTGCTATGGGCGCAACCCGTGCTTGTCGTGGCCGCTCTCTATGCAGGTGCTGCGGATGAAGGGGAACGGTTGCTGCAACCTCTGCGTGCGATCACAACACCACTGCTGGACTTGAGTGGTCAGGTTCCCTACCGTGCTGCCCAACAATCTTTTGATCCCTTCTTCCCCAAAGGCGCACATCTCTACTATAACAAATCCACCGATCTCAACAGTTTGGACGACGAGGTGTTGGACGCGCTCATTAGCCGCGCTGGTGAAAGTCCGACACCGGCCACGATTCTTGTCCTCTGGCTCTATGGCGGCGCCATGAGCCGGGTGGGGGTACACGATACCGCCTTTAGTGGACGCAATGTCCCTGCACTCTATAGCGTCGACGCGGTGTGGGACGACCCAATTGATAGTGAGCGCATCATCGGTTGGGCGCGTGACTATATCCAATCGTTGCAGCCTTACTCTGCTGGCGGGCTGTATGTCAACTTTGCGGGTGATCCAGAATCGTCGCAAGCTGCCTATGGCCGAAATCACCAGCGCCTGGTCGAGATCAAAAACCAATATGACCCGACCAACTTTTTCCGCATGAACCAGAATATCAAGCCGGCTGTTTGAGCGCATGGATCAGTCCAGATGAGCCAAACCAGCCAACATCCCCCATCCCAGCTCTTTACTGTCCGCATCTGGTCAGATTCTGGCGGGCAGATGCGGACAGCATGGCGTGGCAAAGTGGAATGCGTACAAAGTGGGTCATGGCGCTACTTCCATCATTGGCATGATCTGACGGCCTTTTTGCAAAGCAACGCCCTACCATCGACTCATGCAGAAGAAGCTGAGTCAGAAGTCGATGATGGACAGGAATAGCGCCCAATGGCAGGAGGAACAGCAAGTTAAATGCACAACTTTTTAGTTATCCCTTTCTATTAATTTTATTTCATAAACGCTTTATCCATCAAGGAGAGAGAACATGCTTGTTGACCGCAGAACCTTTTATCTCAAGCCAGAACACGCAAACACGGCCGTCCAAATGATGGTGGCTGAAAACCATCGACTGGGTGTCACCCAGGTGCGCTTTTATCTCTCTATGACGGGACGGTTTAACACGCTTGTGGGGGAATGGGAATTTGAGAACTTGGCTGCATATGAAAAGTTTTGGAAGGAATGGGGGGGATCTCCAGAAGCAACCGTCTTCCTCGAAAAATTTCGTCCCCTCAATGAGACTGTTGGCACCCATGAACTGTGGAACTTAGTTCAATACTGAGGCTGTTTTCATTTATTAAAAACACGGAGCATTTCGGTGAGGGTCCCAGATAACCGAGAACAGCGATAGGGGCTAGTCCAAAAAAGAAAAGCCACCAGGTAAACGCTCGGTGGCTTTTTATATGTGGCGTCGTAGGTGATGTAGCTGTATCATTATCACTCATTTTGTCCCTTCACCACGAAAATTGCAGGCAAAAATCATGTTGGATCCTCGCGCGTACACTAGAGTTTAGTCACAATAAGCCTTTGACATTTTTGCCAACTTGTGCATTCATCTGATTAAGCAGTTTTGCATCTAAAATAAAGCAAACCGCAGATGATTGAAGCCTGGATTTTTCAGCCAGATGATGCAATCGTCTGGCTTAGTTATAAAATTGGTGATGCACAAATTGCTCATTTTAGCAAATCATTATTCTGACTAAACTCTAATGAATAAACTCATCATTCCAACCGTAAGAACATTTCTCTTGGGCGCGCTCGTGTTGGGTATATTGCTTTTTCTGCCGGCGGGGACGCTCAACTATTGGCAAGCCTGGCTC
>JBBRVA010000270.1:0-9460 GCA_038247295.1 Caldilineales bacterium
CTACTGTCCTACTGTCCTACTGTCCTACTGTTCTACTGTTCTACTGTTCTACTGCCTCACTGTCTTACTGTCTTACTGCTCCACTGTCGCTGCGCAAAAGGTGTGCTATAATCAGAGTAAATTGATCTTTAGCACAGGAGGAATTATGCCGTACCCATTCCCAGGTATGAACCCGTGGTTGGAAAATCCGACGGTCTGGAAAGGTATCCATCAGCGCCTGATCACATCCTTGGCCGATGTGCTAGCGCCCCAGCTAGAGCCGCGCTATTTTGTTGGCGTGGAGACGCATACTTATATTTCTACATCGCCAACGCTGCCGATTCAAAGCCGCTACCCGGATGTGAGTATCCTGAAAATTAAGGAATCCGCTGCGCCATACATCACAACCCACGCGCCGCCGCTGCCGCTGGTGATCGATCTGCCATTGCCCGAACCGTATGAAGAACCCTATCTTGAAGTACGCCTGGTGCCAGGCGGTGAAGTGATTACGGTAATTGAACTGTTGTCGCACACCAATAAAAGGGTCGGCGATGAGCGGCGAAGCTACTTGGAAAAGCGGGCGGCCTTGATCGACAGCGATGTCCACTTTGTCGAGCTGGATCTGTTGCGTGCCTACGATCCAATGCCCTTTACCGAACATCTGACGGCTGATTATCGTATCTTCATTCGGCGGCGTGAGCTAGGCCGCAAGGCACATTTATACGTTTTCTCGTTGCGCCAGCCGATTCCTACCTTTCCGCTGCCGCTGCTGCCTGGCGATCCAGAACCGCGCGTTGATCTAGGCGCGATCCTGCAAGATCTGTATGACCGTGCCCGCTACAAACTTGTCATCGACTATGCCCAGCCACCAACGCCTGCGCTCATAGATGCCGATGCCGTGTGGGCCGCCGCTTATCTGGCAACCGCATTAGGATGACGCTGCAAACTTTTTTAATCCTATGCTTCAAACTCTACGGACAAAACAATGCTCACCCTGCAAAATAACCAATTGACTGTTGAAATTCTCGACCCCAGCGCCGATCAGGCCCGCTTTGGTGTGCGCTATTGCACCGGCGGCTACATCTTCCAAGTGCATGATGCCAGCCACGGCCCGCTTCTCTCGGGGCCAACTTATCCAGACGCATTTAACTGGTTCGACGGCCAGGGCATTCCCGATGCCTTCAATTTGGCGCCGCTCAAGACGGGCGAAAGCGATCCCGTCGCACTGATCCTCGGCATCGGCCTCTGTGATCTGGCCGCCAAGACGATCCAGGCGGCGTGCCAGTGGCAAATTGAGCCGACGGATGCGGCCATTCGCTTTACGACGCAGCATACGTTTCACGACTGGACAATCGAACTGGAGCGTACCGTCAGCTTGCTGGAACGCACCGTCCGTTCGGAGACGATGGTGCGCAATGGAGGGCGGCGGCCGTTTCCCCTCTGCTGGTTTCCCCATCCCTTTTTTCCGCAATTGCCCGCCGGCCACGATGAACTGATCAAACTAAATCTGCCGGTCATTTTTCCAGAAAACGCCGGCTATACCCTGGCCGCCAACGGTTTTATCAACCGCAAAGGCTGGCCGTGGGCGGAAGGGCGCTATCAGGCATTGGATCACCAAGCGATGACGAACTTGATCATCATCCAGCGCCATCCGCAACTGGGACAGATGACGGCAACATGCAGCTATGCGCCCACCTTCTTCCCGATCTGGGGTAACCAGCACACCTTCTCGTGGGAACCTTTCCTAGAGCGCACGGTGGCATCAGGGCAAGCTGTAAGCTGGCAGATTGACTATGATTTTTAAATGTTAAAGTAAAAAGCGCAACGCAAAGGCGCAGAGATGCAAAGAAAAACACTGCGCCTTTGCCCCTTGGCGTCTTTGCGTTAAATTTTAATTCTGCTTGTTCAGATAAGGAGAACTAGGAATGAACGGGAATGGCAAAGTCGCCTTGATCACGGGCGCGGGGACCGGGATTGGCAAACATACGGCGCTGGCGCTTTTAGGCGAGGGTTATGCGGTCGTGCTGGCCGGGCGACGCGCGGAGCCGCTGCAGACGACGGTGGCTGAAGCCGGTGCGGCGGCTGACCGCGCCCTAGCCGTGCCCACCGATGTGGGGGATCCGGCGTCGGTGCGCGCCCTCTTCGCCAAGACGGTGGAAACCTTTGGCCGCCTCGATCTCTTGTTCAACAACGCGGGTATGGGCGCGCCGCCCGTCTTGTTGGAAGATTTAACCTATGAGCAGTGGAAAGCCGTTGTCGATGTTAATTTGACTGGCTCCTTTCTCTGCACCCAAGAGGCGTTTAAGATCATGAAAAATCAGGATCCACGCGGTGGGCGCATTATCAACAATGGCTCGATCTCGGCGCATGCCCCGCGTCCCAACTCTGCACCCTACACGGCGACCAAACACGCCATCACCGGGCTAACCAAAGCGACCGCCCTTGATGGGCGCAAGTACGACATTGCCTGCGGCCAGATCGACATTGGCAACGCCGCCACCGACATGACCGCGCGTATGAAAAAGGGTGTGCCGCAGGCCAACGGCTCGGTCGAAGTCGAGCCGACGATGGATGTCAACGATGTTGCCCGCGCTGTGGTCTACATGGCCAGCCTTTCCCTGGCGACCAACGTGCAATTCATCACCGTGATGGCGACCAAGATGCCCTTTGTTGGGCGGGGGTGAGCGAACGGCGCTATAATACTAGTACACTTGGGCGGAAATAACCATACTATTCTCCGGTGAATCAGTAGTGAATCAGTAGGACAGTGAGACAGTACAAACACTGTTCTACTGTCCTACTGATTCACTGTCTTACTTACGCCCAAGTGTACTAGCTGGAAATACATGTTCGGGTAGGGAATCTTGCCCAAACTCAAATAGCCCTGCGCCATAAATTATTGGTGCTGCTCTTCTCCAAATTGTACGCGTGTTGCAGTTGTCATATTGATCATCTCCTCTGGCTATAGATTATCTAGGCTTACGCGGCTGGGAGCGCCGGCATCCCTGCCGGCAGGGATGCCGGCGCTCCCAGCCGCACTCTCTATGAACCGGCGGTTGCCTTTAGCTTTACAGTCGTGCACCGGGGATACTAAATTGACGCTGCGTCTCCCGCTCGGTGATTAAAATTTGCCCCGCTTCTATCTGTACATCCGCCACACCTCGAAAGCCGGCCGGAATTTCGGCTAGAAAGATCGTAAAGGTTGTCTTGAGTCGTTGTCGCCCGCCGATCCATTGGTAAGTCGGCGTCGCGAACATCGACCCGCGCTCGACGCTCTTGCGCAGCCCTTCATCCCACGGCGATGTGCCGAATTCGATGCCGCGGGCGATCATCTGGCCATTGGCCGGTACCCCTTTATTGCTCTGATTCTCTTGCCAGTCGACGATCCACGGGTTGTCGGCGGTGGGGAAAAGGTAGCCGATCAGCAAGGGGTAGTCGACGTTGTACAGGGTGAAATAGCTCGTCGCCCGCGCCGGATCAAGCAAGACTGGATAGTAGGTGGTCGACGCTGGCGCCGATTGCATGGCGCGCAAATCAACTTGCGTGCCGTCGGGCCGGATCGCATGTGGCCAGCTGATCGTGCCATCCACTGGCAAGGCGCCATTGGCTGTGCGGCTGGGGTGGATCAGGCCCTGGGTGCCAGACATATCAAGCATGAGTTTGCCCGGCAGCGCAAATGGCGGGCCAAAGGTAGGGTGTTGGTCGCGGTTAAACGGGCGATCAAACTGTGCCAGATTTTCAATCCACTCTTCCACATAGACCACGGTCTCGTTGGCGAGCAAGGTGATCGCGCGCTCTACACGATACTGGGTCTGGACCAAGTCGGCTGCATAATAGAGTGTTATGCTTTCCGGGTTGATTTGCGGCGGCTGGTGCTGAATCCATTCTACCGCAACCGCTTCGCCGTGGAAGGTAAAGTCGCTATTAATCTCATCTGGCGTGGGCGGGCCGAAGGCAGGGAAACAGAGCAAATGGCCCATATAGCCGGCGGTCAAGCGGGCATTCTCGCCTTCGGCATACTGGTTGGCGTGCTGAGCAGGATCATATAGATAAGGTTCAATCGTCGCGTAATGTGGCACATAAAGCGGGTTGATCCCTAGCCGCGCATCATCCGTCAGCAAGCGCAACTCCGCCAGATGGCCACCGCCCCGCAGCGCACTAACCCGCAGTCTGCCATTCTCCACCACATATGCCTGCCGCCCGTGGATTGTCCCCGTTTGTAGCGAAAGTGTACTCATCTTGACTACCTCTTCCATGTTTGCTTATTTGCTAAAAATGGCCCCAATTTCTATCTTCGACTACCTGCTTTTCGTCCCATCGGGACGCATGACCTTAGCTTGTGTTTTTTATGTGGTGAAAATGTCCCAAGCTTCTCTTGGCAGAGATCTGCTTTTCGTCCCATCGGGACGCATGACCTTAGACAATGGGCAGCACAATGTGTGACGGATATAGGCGCGTATGGTAAACCGTTTGTTGGGCAGGACGCAGTTCGGTGTCGGTGCCGAAATCGTGGCCGGTGTTTGGGTTACGATCGAAGCGTGGGAAATTGGAGGAAGAAATTTCCACGCGTACACAATGACCTTGTTGAAAAACGTTGCCCGTAACACCGAGATCGATCTCATATTGGTAGATTTGATTTGGTTCGAGCAAGGTCGGTGTGCTCAGGCTTTCCCGAAAGCGGGCGCGGATAATGCCATCGCATAAATTTTTCGCATAGCCGGAAGGAGCGACATCAACCAGTTTGGCCGTCCAATCGGTATCGAGCCCGTCGGTGGCGGCGTAAAGCACGAGCTTGATCGGCCCCGTTACCTCTAGATCTGCGGCCAACGATGCGCTTGTGTAGCAGAGCACATCGCTGCGCATCTCCACCGCGCGCTGATCATACGGTCCCCACGGCACAATATGCGGCGAGCAGCAGTTGTTGCCGCCCGTGGTCTGCACCGGGTAATCGGGATCATAGATGAACTGATCAACTGGTTCGTCGCCTGGCGCAACGGGGGCGAGGGCGCCATCCCCGCGCAGGGTGTTGGCATGACCTTGCGAATGGAAGTGCCATTTTTGCCAATCGGTGCGGGCTAGTGGCCATTCGTGTTCATCACGCCACTGGTTGATGCCCATAATAAAGAGGCGCAGTGGCGGCTCGTCGACAATGCCGTTGTCGATGCCTTTGAGCCAGTAGTCAAACCAGCGCAGCTCTAAACCTTCCAGATCTACCATCGAATGGGCGCCGAAATCGATGTCGCCCGTGCGTGGCGAAGTGCTGAGGGCATGCGGCCACGGTCCGATAATCAACTTGCTTTGGCGCGCCTCTGGTGTGCGTCCGTGTTGGCGCAAGCCGTTGAAATTGATAAAGGTGTGCTGAGCGTAAAGATCATACCAACCGCCCATGTTCAAGGCGGGGGCCGCAATCTCGCCCCAACGCTGCTCATCATTGAAGGGTTCCCAATAGGCATCATACACTGGATGTTGCACCCAATCACGCCAAAAGGGTAATTCCCGCCCGGCCAGTTGATCCATATCGGCCACGGGCAAGGCGCGAAAAGCCTCGGTCCAATGGTGAAATTCGATGCTCTGCGCCGTGCGACCATTGGTGCGCATGCCCCACGACATCATGACGTTGAGCTGAAAGGCACCACCCGGATAGACCAGGCCGCTGTACGAGTCGCAGCAGATAACGCGTGGAGCCATACAAGTCAAGAATTGGCTGCGATAGGGCGCGCTCTGCCACTGGGTCAACCCCACATAGGAGCCGCCGGCCATGCCGATCTTGCCATTGCTCCACGGCTGTTGACCGATCCATTCTTGGGTATCGTAGCCATCTTCCCCTTCACGGAAGGGATAATAGACGCCATCCGAATCCCAGCGCCCGCGACAATCCTGGATCACACAGGCGTAGCCGGCATTGGCCAGCCGGCGTCCCTTCTCGATCATCGGCGGCGAGTTATTGTCGTATGGGGTACGCATCAAGACGGTGGGAAAACGTCCCTCCGCCTTGGGCAAATAGATATCTGATGAAATATTGACGCCATCGCGCATCGGTGTCGGCACATTCAAACGCATTTCAACGCTATAGTTTGGTTGCATGGTTTCCTCTACTTACCTGTTGAGATCAGTAACTCATCCGCGGAAGGTCTTCTTAATTGCTAAAGCCGAGTAGCGTGCTCCCTCCGCGGGCAGGAAACAGATTTTTGTGTGAAGCTTCTTTATATTGATCGGCGTGGGCTCAAAAATCTCGCGCCGGCACAAATCCAAGCTCGGCTTGGATGCGCGATGGATCATAGACCGCATCGCGTTCGTGGCCGGGTCGCTCGTAATGGGAAAAGTCAATCGCGTCGGCGTCCGCCCCATACCAGGCACGCAGCAAGACCGGAATCGGATCGGCCACGCAGGCCCGCGTCCCCGTCGCATTTAGAATGCGCACGCCCGATTTATGGGGCGACTCGGCGGCCAGGGTCAGACAGCGTACTGTGTCACTCAGATACATCAGCGTGATCGAGCCAATCGCCCACGGGCTGATCGGCCCTGCGCTTTTGGGTGTCGGCTGGCGGTCGTCGGGAATGATGCTCGCCAGCCGCAGATTGATAATGTCGATACTTTCATTCTGGCGTGCCAGATAACGCGTCACCTCTTCCATCAAATATTTGGAAAGCCCATAGCCGTCCCGGTCCAGACAGGGATGTTCATCCGGCATGGGCAACTGCAACGGGCGAAACTTGACCGACTGAAAGCCGACCGCCGCAATCGAACTGGCGAGCACGAATTTTTGGCAGCCGCGGTCGATCAGGTAGCGCAGCAGATGGTGGGTGCCGGCCACATTCACGCGCAGCCCGTCCGCTTCGCGGCAGCCGCCCGTCACCGCGGCCAAATGGATCAACACATCAATCTTGTACTGATCTAACTTGTGTAACGCGTCCGGCAGGGCAAAATCGCCAGCAATGGCGACCACACCCGTCACCTCAATTGGTTTTCTCGACAGCGCAATGACCGTGTGGTTGTGCGTCATCGCTTGCGCCAAGGCGCGCCCAATAAAGCCGCTGGCCCCGGTAATCAGGATAGTGCTCATGCGAATTCCTTCTTTAAAAAGTGGCGGCGATTAAGACCAATCGATCACGGCGCCCAGAATATCGTCTTGGCCCCCGTTGATCGTCGTAAAGAGCGCTGGTGCCTCCATTGCTGGCACCTGGTGCGTAATCGTAATTTCCCAAGGCAGCGTGCCCATCGCCATGTTCTTAATCACGGCGCGGCGACAGGCGGCCAGGCCATCATCACAGGGGTAGAAGGCGGTGAGGCGTTTGCCGTGCGGGGGCAAAAAGTGATAGCTGATCGGCGCCGCGCCATAGTTGCCTTGGTAGACAAATTTGCCATGCGTCTTGCACAGGGCGATCGCCGTGTCGATACAGGCGGGGATACCCGTGGCCTCGAAGACGACATCGGCACCGGCGGGGGCGATCTGCTTGAGCGCTTGCTGCACATTTTGCGTCTTGCTGTTGATCACATAGTCTGCGCCCAATTGTTTGGCGACCTCCAGGCGTTGGTCTGCTAGATCAATGGCTACCACGATGCAGCCACGCTGGCTACAGGCAGCCACGACGCCCAGGCCAATTAGACCTGCGCCAAAGACGACGACGGTTTCGCCCATGCGCGGGTTGGCCATATCAACGCCATTGAGGCCCACGGCCGGCATTACATACATGCTGGCGGCCGCTTCGTTAACGCCATCTGGCAAATGCGCCACGCCGTGGGTATTGTTCGGATCGATTACCGCCAGTGAACAATGGGTGCCTGTTACTGCCGAAACTTTCTGGCCGTCGGCCAGGTGAATATCTTTGTTATCGCGGTAATAGACCTTGTCACCGGGTTTGAAGTCGCTGACCGCTTTGCCTGCATACTCAACCGTACCAACGGCCATGTAACCAGTACAAAGTGGGTAAGGCCCCCAGGAGAGCTTGTTGCGAATGAGGGCAAATTCGGTGCCGATGCTCACGCCCGAGTAGTGGGGTCGCACGACGATCTGCCCTGGCCCCGGATCGGGTAGAGCGACATCGGCGTAGGTGAAATTCTGTTGTTCGTCACAAATAATCGCTTTGGCTTGCATGCTGAGTCCTCTCTGACCGCGGATGAAACACTTTTGGGTTTGACGAATTAGGTTTGTGTCATGCCATATTGCCTGGCTGCAAGATGATGGGTTTGAACTACCTTTCGTAAGATTTTGGTATGTTGGATTAATCCAGTGGTACCAATGTCCTAGAGACAATCTAATATAATAAGCTATATACTTTGAGAGCAATTCTTAGTAATTTTAACCATCTGCCACTGAACGCTTGAAACAATTAACCGTTAAAGGGTTCAGTTTTACTTGTATTTTTGTTTGAACTCGGCAATCGGTAGCGCGTAATGTTCGATCTGCTCGGCGTTGATCTTGTTGCGAGCCCAGTATACACTATTTTATGAATTTATAAACTTGAATAAATTCTACCCAGGGCGACAGAGCTGAAAATTGGTTATGGCGCTCGGTGATTTTACAAGAGAAGATGTTCGTAGAACATAGTTTGATAGTCACAGTTGTTCGCCTTGCTCATCCGAGTAAGGCTACACAAAGAGAGTTACGCATGGTGGACATTTTATCCCATTGGCAACGCAACAAAACGTTCTTCACTCTGTTGATCCTAATACCGTTGCTCGTCATCAGTTATTCGCTAGAATTTGTTGTGTACGCTGCGCCGGTTGCAGCGGGCGCTGTTGATCAACCAGGTGCGATTGTTCCTGGCGCCGCTATCTATTGGGTATGGGATAAAAATGGCAGTGATTCTTTCTTTGGCTATACAAAAGAGAACACTGCCTACGAAACAAACCCAGGTTTTAGCAGCCATGACATTGAAGGCTTGGACTGTGCCAATGGCGTCATGTACGCTGTCAGCGGGCGCGGTGGCAAGGCGCCAAGCAGCCTCTATACGGTAGAGATTGGTACGGCAGTTTCTACATTGACCAAGATCGCCGATATCGACCGGGGCGGTGGTCAACCCGCCTACGAAGCGACCGCCTTGGCACACAAGTGGGCCGATCATTCGTTGTGGGTCTTTATCGATTGGATAGGGATGCGCGGCATCTATCATCTGGCCTTCGACGGCAAAGCCACCTTGCTAAAAGAAACAACCATTGAAGCCGAGGCGATGGCGTGGATCGACGACACGTTGTGGTTAGCGTCGGGCAGTAAGGTCTACAGCTTTCAGCCAGGTGGCGCCATTGTTCATCGCTTCTCTATTCCAGCGGCGAAAATAGGTGGTATCGAAGGCATGGATGCGATTGATGGCAAATTGTATATTGGCATCCATGATCAAGGCATCGTCGCCATAGACCCAATCACCGGCGTTATTGCGCCAGAGCCAGGCTTCCCGGCTGGATCAGATATTGAGGGGATCACATTCTGCGAAGATAGCCTTCCACCCGCAACGCCAACTAGTGTTCCGACCGACACACCGAC
>JBBRVA010000271.1:0-9450 GCA_038247295.1 Caldilineales bacterium
CACATGGTCAACACCGTGGCTGGCGGCCAGGGTGGCGGCTTCACCGATCGAAAAGTCGATGCCGGCGAAGCCATGATTTTTGGCATATTGAATCGTCTCGGCCAGATCGGCCTTGACGCCAATCGCGCCGGTGTTCAGATTTTTATACATGATGGTTCCTTGGGAATCAAGTTGAAAATTTTTAGTAGCTTTGGGTAGATAGGGAAACAGGTAGACAAGTATACAAGTAATACAAGTATACAAGTAATACGCCATCTCTACCTGTTTCCCTATTTACCTGTTTCCCTATTTACCTGTTTCCCTATCTACCCTTTAACCCGCGCCACGATGCTGCGTAGCTGGGCTTCAAAGTTGGGATCAGCCGCTTTGAATTCTGTGCCGCTGATCACGAGCGGGGCGCCAAAAACAACGATTTTGGCCCCCATCGCCAGGGTTTCGATGGCCTGCTCTACGCTGAGGCCGCCGACGGCTTGCACCGGAATGGTGACGGCATCCAGCACGGCTTGCAGATCATCCAGGGGGCTGAGGCCGTGGATCATGTTGCGTTCGTCGAAGCCAGTGTGAACGATGATGTAGTCGACGCCCATCTCTTGCGCCGCACGCGCGCGTTTGGGCTTGTCGGGACAGAGCATGACATCGCACATCACCTGGCAACCGTAGCGGCGCGCCATCTTCACCTGCTCGATGATGCTGGCATCGTGCGCCTGGCCCATGACAACGGTCATGTTGGCGCCGGCATTGAACATCATTTCGCCTTCTAGCCCGGCGCCGTCCATCGTTTTGAGATCGGCCACAATTGGCACGTTGGGGAAGTCTTTGCGCAGCGCGCGCACGCCGTGTAAGCCTTCAGCCAAGAGCAGTGGCGTGCCGGCTTCCAGCCAATCTACGCCGGCATTCACAGCACCGTGGGCCAGGGCTAATGCTTCTTCGATACTGGTAACGTCAAGAGAAATTTGGATGATCGGTTTGTTGGACATGCTAAATCCTTTGCAGAAACGGGATACGGGATACAGGATACGGCCTAGCCACAATTCCGTTTCCCGTTTCCCGTATCCCGGCTTAAAATTTCAATACCGACTTGACGCTATGGCCTTCTTCCATTTTGCTGAAGGCTTCTTCCCATTCATCCAGCCCGTAGACGCCACCGATCACCGGGTCCAAATTGACCTGACCCGTGGAAAGCAAACCGAGCACACGTTCCCATGTAGGATAGGTGTGGCTAAAGGAGCCTTGCAGGGTGACGGCCTTGCCAACCAGCGGATCGAGGCTGAAATCGAGCGGTTGCGGTCCCCAGCCGATCTTGGTAATGCGACCATTGGGGCGCACCAGGTCCATCGACTGCTTGAGCGCCCGGCTGACCCCGGTGCAATCGACGATCAAATCGGCACCAAAACCGTCGCCCAATGACTTGACTAATGCCGCCGCATCTTCGCGCTGGATGTTCACCGTGTGGTGGGCGCCCAACTCGGCGGCCACTTCCAGGCGATGCGCATCGGCATCCGTACCAAGGACCACAATCGTGCCTGCGCCGCGCAGCCGCACAATCTGCAAGGCCATGATACCAATCGGGCCGGGGCCTTGGATGACTACCAGATCACCCGGCTTCATCATCGTCTTCTCGACCAGCGCGTTGTAGGCGACGCAGATCGGTTCGGTGAGCGCGGCGTGTTCAAAGGGTACATTGTCCGGAATATGGTGGAGAATTTGCGGGCGCGCCATCACATAGCTGGTGAACGCGCCATCGGCCAATGCCCCGTAGCCCAGCCGATTCGGGCAAAGATTATAGTTACCACTGAGGCAATAGACGCATTGGCCGCAGACCGAAGCGGCCGTTTCACAGGCAACGCGCTGGCCGGTCTGGAAACCACTGACATTGGCGCCCACATCGGCCACCACGCCACAGAACTCGTGGCCGAGCACCAGGGGCAGTTTGACGGCCCAACTCTGTTGCTCGCGCCACATATGAATGTCGCTGCCGCAGACACCGGCAGCTTTGACTTCGATTAAGACCTGATCCGGGCCAGCCTTGTTTGGTTCCGGCATATCACGGACTTCTACGTCACCATTCTGGCGACCGTATTTGACTAACGCACGCACGTTTTCTCTCCTTTATTTGGGGGATTGGAGATTAGAGATTAATCGTCTACTATCCAATCTATACGCCCCACATTTATTGAATCCGTTACGGTTTATTGCGCACTGGGTGATGCACAAGAGGTGAATGATAAATAGTCACAGACAACCGACTAGAGTTCCAAGATTACCTTTAAGAGATCGGTCGTTCCCGACGCCAACGCTTGGAAAATGGCCGGGGCCTCTTCCAGGCTCGCAATCCGCTCGATCAGCGGTTCGACGTTGATGCGTCCGCTGGCAATCGCATCCAGCGCCAAAGGAAACTCTGTGTTAAAGCCATAGGTGCCGCGCACAGTCAGTTCACGCGCCACGACTTCCTGCATATCGAGGTCGATCATCTTGGCGCTATTGCCAATCCACGTGATGTGTCCTCCGTTGCGGGTAATTTTGTGCGCTTGTTGCACAGCCGGGGCGATGCCAACCGCTTCAATTGCCACGTCCACGCCGCGCCCACCGGTAAAATCGAGCACAGTCTGCACAACATCCTGCTGCTTGATGTTGATCGCTAGATCAGCGCCCAACTCTTCAGCCATCTCCAGCCGATGGGCGCTCACATCGCTGATAATGATCTTGCCCGCGCCCGCCAGCCGTGCGGCCATCATCGTCAACAGACCAATCGTGCCGGCGCCGACAATCGCCACCGTACCCATCAACGGAATCGGCGTGCGGCTGATGGCATGCAGCGCGACGGAAAGCGGCTCACACATGGCCGCTTGCTGCCAGCTAATATTGGTTGGTTTGGGCAGCAACATCGATTCGTGGACCACGACTTGTTCGGCATACGCACCGGGTGTGCTAAAGACACCCAACACGCGGCGCTGGCCAATGCCATTGTGTGGGAAGATGGGGGTAGCCACCACTTCATCACCAACCTTGGCCATTGTCACCCCTTCGCCAATCGCCGCGATAACACCCCCAAATTCATGGCCCATGATCATCGGCGGGATGCGGCGACCGGTTGAACCGGTGTAACCGTGAATGTCGGACCCACAGATGCCAACCGCCTTGACATCGATCACCACTTCGCCGGCTTGGGCGACCGGCGCCGGCACCTCTTCTAACGTCATTGTCCAGGGACCCTGGTAGACCAGTGCTCGCATAATTTGCTCTTTCTGCTTGCTGATTATTGTGTACGCAAAAGTATTTATCATCATATCACAATCGCTAAAATCAGTGAAGCGCCTTTTATGGCTAGAAATAGGGAGACAAGGAAACAGGTAGACAGGTAAATAGGGAGGCAGCACTTGTCTCCTTGTCTCCTTGTCTCCTTGTCTCCCTATTCACAGATCTTGTCCGTCTGCGCCCATTGTTGACAGGAACTGGTATCGCCCATAGAATAACAGGATCGAATTGACTATTTTTAGCCTGCCCGGCTTACACCGGACAACAGGAGCAAGAGGATGACAACCGAAACGATTCAGCTATTCCACGAACTAGCCACCGACCAAAACTCGACCCCAGAACATTTTAATGGCCGCAAATATCATATCTGGACCATCGGCTGCCAGATGAATGTGGCCGACAGCAATCATGTCGCCGCCGAACTGGAAAAGATCGGCTATGGCCCAACCGCACACCTGGATGAGGCCGATGTAGTGGTGCTCAACACCTGTGTCGTGCGGCAAGCGGCAGAGGACAAAGCCGTGGGCAAACTGGGCAGTTTGAAACCCTGGCGCAAGGCGAAGCCGGATCGCACCCTCGCCTTGATGGGCTGCATGGTCGGCGTCAAACCCAGCCAACAACTCTTGGACGCTTACCCCAATGTCGATGTCTTTATGCCACCCAGCGAGGCGACGCCGCTGGTTAATTATCTGCGCCAAAGTGAAATTGACGCCGAGATGGCCGAGATCGAGCGCCAGCAGTTGGCACGCCGTTATCAGGCGCAGGACGAAACCCAGCCGATTGGCACCCTGCAATCGATCAAACATTTGGCCCTTAGTGGCCAGGCGCCGGTCTCCGCGCATGTACCGATTGTCTATGGGTGCAGCCATGCCTGTACTTTTTGTATTATCCCCTTTCGCCGCGGTGTAGAACGAAGCCGGCCGGTTCAAGAAATTGTCAACGAGATTCGCAGCCTCGTCGCGCAGGGCGTGCGCGAGGTAACGCTGTTGGGCCAAATTGTCGACCGTTACGGCTATGACTGGCGTGGTGAGTTGGGCAACAGTCAAACTGTCAGTGCGTATTTGGGCAATAGCGAGACAGGGAAACAGGGAAACAGGGAAACAGATAATTCGGAACTTGATTTATCTGACTTGCTGCGCGCCGTCCACGAAATCGATGGCCTCTGGCGGATTCGTTTCCTGACCAGTCATCCCAACTACATGACCGATCGCATTTTGAAAACCGTGCGCGATTTGCCCAAGTTATGTGAACATATCGAAGTGCCGATCCAGGCCGGGGATGACGAGGTATTAGAGCGCATGAAGCGTGGCTACACGAATGCACAATATCGCGCCTTAGTGCAACGTATTCGCGAGATCATCCCCGCCGCCGCGATTCATACTGACATTATTGTCGGCTTTTGCGGCGAGACCGACGCGCAATTTGCCAAGACCGAGGAAGTGCTGCGCGACCTAAAGCTGGACAAAGTCCACCTGGCGCGCTATAGCCCCCGCCCTGGCACCGTCAGTGAACGCCGCATGATCGATGATGTTCCAGAAACAGAAAAAGTACGCCGGCACACGGCCGTCGAGGCGATCCAGGAAGAGATTTGCGCCGCGATCAACGCGCGTCAGCTTGGCCAAACTGTGGAGGTGTTAGTTGAAGATCAACACAAAGGTAAGTGGCGCGGACGCACGCGGCAGAACAAGTTAGTCTTTGTCGATAGCGACCTACCGCTGCGCGGGCGACTGGTGGAGGCACAAATTACCTGGACGGGGCCGTGGAGTATGCAGGGCCGCTTTGTGCGTGATGTGTCGCCCCTGGCGGATCGGGTGGAAGCGCCGAAAACAGTATTCAATCTATCCTTATCATCCGCCGCCAACTAACGGCTGCCCACTCGAAACCGTGTACACATGCCATCGGATCGTCAATTCAAAGAGTTTTTGCAGCGGTTTCTACCCCAATTCCTCCGGCTCTTTTTTCCAGAGCAGGCAGCGCAATTGGATTTTAGTACGCTAGTCTTTCTCGATAAGGAATTGATCGTCAATCTACCTGGACAGGTGCTTCGTATTACCGACATCGTTGCTGAAGTCAATACGCTCGCTGGTGAAGCGGAGACAATTATTGTCCACGTTGAAGTAGAAGCCAGGGATCGAA
This sequence comes from Caldilineales bacterium, assembly GCA_038247295.1. GTDB lineage: Bacteria > Chloroflexota > Anaerolineae > Caldilineales > Caldilineaceae > JAPLGZ01. Next base: position 5,392 of record JBBRVA010000271.1, read on the forward strand.
AGACCTTGTCGCTGCGGATGTATGAATACTACAGCCTGCTCCGTATCTTACGCCGCAAACGGGTGTTACCGATTGCGTTGGTTCTGCTACCAGATAAAGACGGGGTGAAATGGCCAGAGTATACAGAAGCGTTATTTGGTGAAGAACTCTTGCATTTTCGTTATGCGCAAATCGGCATTCGTGGGTTGGTCAGCGAAATGTACTTACAAAAACCCGATGCAATTGCCGGCGCACTAGCCGTACTGATGCGACATGGCAAACACCATTCGGCCAAAGTTAAGTTGGCTGGGCTGCGCAAAATCATTGAAAGCGATTTGACGAAAGGCGACAAATTATTTTTAATTAATTTTGTGGAAACTTATCTACCCAAATGGAAAGTGCCACAAGATGAGGAGGAAGTTATGCAAGATTTGGCTCAGATTGAAATGACATGGGTTGAAAGAGCATTAGAAGAAGGCAAGCAAGAAGGCAAGCAAGAAGGCAAGCAAGAAGGTAAGCAAGAAGGCAAGCAAGAATTACTCTTGCATTTGATGACAGCAAAATTTGGGCCGTTGCCAGATGTAACGATTGCCAAAGTCAGATCGGTAACTGACGATGAGATGCTCAACACACTGAGTGAACAGGTGCTTTTCGCCGCTTCGCTGGCGGAAATTATCTTGCCAGATCCGGAATAAAGTGAATATTAGCGAGAGTCAATCCAGCACTGGATTGACTCTCGCTGATTGGTTCCCCACCACTGCCGCTCTAATCACCTGAATATCTGTTGGCGTGGTGCGACAGCACCCGCCCAGTAAGCGCGCCCCTGCGGCAAACCAAAGTTGCGCAGGTGTCCCAAACTCGGTCACACCAGTGCCGGGCAGCCAACAATGGGTGGCGGCATCCCAGCTTTCACCACTGTTGGGGTAGGCTAAGAGCGGCTTAGCTGTAACCGACCGCCCCTGTCGCAACAAAGGCTCGACAAAACGCGGCGGCGTACAATTTAAGCCCACGGCCACAACCTGATCGAATTGATTGGCCAGAGCCACGCAATCTGCAAACCGCTCACCATGACAGACGTGTTCTTCATCGCAACAGCTAAAGCTGAGCCAAGCCACCGTCTGTGGGAATTCAGTTAACAACTGCACCAACGCTTCCGCTTCAACCAAACAGGGAATCGTCTCACAAGCCAGCAGATCAGCGCCGCTATTGGCGAGCACCGCCATACGCAGTCGGTGGAAGTCAATCAACTGGGTGGCGGTCAAGCCATAGTCACCCCGATATTCCGAGCCATCGGCGAGATACGCGCCATAACACCCGATCGAGGCAGCAACTAGCGGCCGCAAACGGCCAATCCGATTGGCTGGGTTGTGCCAAAATTGTTCACGCGCCTCGACGGCGAGTTGCACGCTCAGCCGCATCAAGGCGGTGGCCTGGCTTTCGTCTAGCCCGCGACGCGTAAAACCGGCAAAGGTCGCCTGATAGCTGGCCGTAATCGCTACATCGGCCCCAGCCACGAAGTAATCGTAGTGCAATTGGCGAATGAGTTCGGGCGCTTCGAGTAAGATTTTGGCGGACCAGAGCGGATCGTTCAGATCAGCGCCGCGCCGCTCTAGTTCGGTTGCCAACGCACCGTCGAGGATGACCGCACCGGCTTTATCCAAAAAGGGTTGTAATGGGTTAAGGATTGGGATTGCCAAGATTCTACGATATCCAGTCTAGCCAGCGAAACCAGGCCGAGATCAACGGCAGATAGAGTCTGTCGTATGGTGTAAAAAAATAACGCTGTTGCCGAAGACCGGCAAAGATATTGGCTGGCCGCTGACCGGCGATCACCTCACCGATCTCTTTGCCTACCAGGCTGGCCACGGCCACACCATGTCCTGCATAGCCATAGGCATAATGAATGCCGTCGATGCAGCCAACATGGGGCATCAGATCGAAAGTGAGGCCCAATTTGCCGGTCCACGTATGCGAAAGCGGCACACCGGTCAGTTGCGGAAAGACTTCGAGCATCCGTTTTTGCAACATCTGCGCGCTCGTCTTCACATCCAAGTGTGGCGATAGGTTGTGCCGTCCACCAAAGAGCATGCGCCCATCCGGCGTCAGCCGAAAGTAATTGAGAAAGTGTTTACTATCAAAAAACATGCGCCCCTGCGGGCTCAGTTCGGCTTGCAGCGCGGCGGGCAGCGGTTCGGTTGTAATAATGTAGCTGCCGGCGGAAAAGACGCCGCGTCGAACCGCCAGCACCAATTGGTTGGTATAGCCATTGGTGGCAATCAAAATCTGTCCTGCGCGGAGCACGCCTCGACTGGTGGTCAACTCAAATTGTTGCCCGCTACGCCGAATTTGTTGGACTTCGCACTGCTCAACTAGCGGCGTCCCCCGCCCTGCGGCAGCCCGGGCCAAGCCAAAGATATATTTGGCAGGATGCAAACCAGCCGCGGTTGGATCAACAATTGCGCCGTGATAACGATGGCTGCCGATCTCATGTTGCAATGCGCCCGACTCGACCAGGCGCTGCGCTTGATAGCCAAGCGCTTTGACAAACCAGGCCACTTCCGTCTGAAAGGCGGCAAAATGTTGCGGTTTGTAGGCAAGAAATGCTTGCCCCGTACGAACGAAATCACAGTCGATCTTTTCTTGGGTGACAACAGTTTCAACATGATCAATCGCCGCTTGCGACCAGGCCCACAAGGCACGGCCCTGCTCCGGGCCATAGCGTTTGAAGAGTAGCGGCATCTCCGCCTTGAGCCCTGGGTTCAACATGCCGCCATTCCGGCTGCTCGCGCCCCAACCGATTGTCTGCTGTTCCAACACAGCTACGCTGGCACCTGCATTTCGTAATGCTAGCGCCGCATGCAGCCCCGTATAGCCGCTGCCAACAATCGCAACATCGACGGCGGTGGGCAAGGCACTAACCGCCAAATCAGGTGGGCGGGGGAAATCATCGGTCCAAAAGGGAGTAGTTTTTAACATGTTTTGATTGACGATTTTCGATTGACAGTAGAGACGCAAAATCTTGCGTCTGTCAGTCAGTAGAGACGCAAGATTTTGCGTCTCTACTGGTTTTGGGCTTGAAATTGAGCATCGACGACAGCAAGGATGGTCACGTTGACGATGTCACGCACATCCGCACCGGTAGCTAGGACATGGATTGGTTTGCGCATTCCCATCAGGATCGGGCCAATCGCCTCGGCTCCGCCTAAACGGCTCAGTAATTTATACGCCGTGTTGGCCGCGCTTAGATTGGGGAAGACGAGAACGTTGGCATCGCTCACCTGGCTGAATGGGTAATGGCGCTGCATCAAGTCTGGCACAACGGCGACGTCGGCCTGCATCTCGCCGTCAATCTGCAAATCGGGCCGTTGCTGCTTGACGAGGGCCGTTGCATCGCGTACGGTGCTGGCTTGTTCATGTGGGGTGCTGCCAAAGTTGGAGAAGCTCAACATCGCCACGCGCGGCTTGATATCAAAAAGCGTCGCAAAATCGGCCGCGTTGAGTGCAATCGCGGCCAGTTGCTCGGCGTTAGGTTGAATGATCACGGTCGCGTCGGTAAAAAAGTAGAGCTTATCTTGCACCAACATCAAATAGACACCGCTCACAAAGCGGTTCGGCAGCGCGCCGATCACCTGCAACGCGGGCCGCAACACGTCAGGGTAATTGTACGTAAGGCCGGAGACAAAGGCGTCGGCGTCACCTTGATCGACCATCATCGGGCCATACGTGTTGGCTTGGCGCATCACTTCATTAGCCAGACTGAGGGTCATGCCCTTACGCTGGCGTCGTTCGTAGAAGACCTGCGCATACGTGCTACGTTTCTCGCTGGTGTACGGATCGACAACCGCCGGTGCGTAATCCAAGCCGAGTTCCTGACATTGCTCGGCAATTCGATCGGCGCGACCGAGCAGGATCGGTTCGGCGATGCCTTGTGTGGCCACCGCATACGCCGCCCGGATAATCTTAGGATGTTCACCCTCAGCATAGACTACGCGTTTGGGATTGCTGTGCGCCTTGAGTTCCATCGCGCGCATTACCTGCACGCTCTTGCCCATACGCGCCGCCAATTGATCCAGATATTGG
>JBBRVA010000272.1:0-9372 GCA_038247295.1 Caldilineales bacterium
TAATCTATTTGGTTGGGCAGGGCATAACGCGCCAGGTCATTGGCAAATAATTGTTGAAAGGGCCGTTCGGCCTGCTGTTCCAGCCCACTGACAAAGCCCCCCTGTTGACAGAGTTGTTGGGTGAGCGTTGTCTTGCCAACGCCCGCATTGCCGACGACAACGATCAACTTACCCATATATTGACCTTCACTCTCGGATGCGTTTCGTTTTGAGGTCGAAATTTAGAGTAATGCGGCTTGCCCGCCCGTGCTCGCCAGCTCAGGTTCATTATCCAGGATCGGGTGCCAAAGGCGAAATCTGGAACTCTGCCCGTCTATGTACCCTAGCTATCGCGATGGGGCTGGCTATCCCTGCACGCCTGTATGGGATCTTTCGCGCTCCCTTTTTGATCGTCGTGCGCAAATAAACTGTGTAGATTATGTTAACATTGTGCGGTTTTACTAATACGGGTCGCAACGGGGTAGGGTATAATGGAGATTGAATTGCTGAGGGCGGCGTGGTACAATACAATCGGTTCTTACCTCTGCCAAGCAAACGTATCGCCACTATTTTTAAACTGAGATGATGCCCTATGTCGGATGAATTGATTCATATCCTATTGGTCGAAGACGACGAAATTGAGCGTGAAGCGCTCCGCCGCGCGTTTAAGCAACAGCAAATTATCAATCCCTTGGTATGTGTCACGACGGGTCAAGAAGCCTTGTATGTGCTGCGCGGTGAAAATGGGTATAGCCAGCTGCCCCGCCCTTATATTATTCTCACCGACATCAACATGCCCCAGATGAATGGACATGAACTGCTCGCTGTATTACGCGCCGATAGCATGCTGAAGCGCAGTGTAGTTTTTGTCCTTACTTCCTCCGAACGTGACGAAGACATAATTGCGGCCTACGATTTGCAGGTGGCGGGCTATTTCTCGAAGAGTACGATTGGGCCAGACTTTTGCCCAGTTATCCGACTGTTTAATCTATATCAAGCAAGTATTCAAATGCCATCCTCGGATGAGAATGCGGCGGTTGTTGTGTAATTGGCAACAACCGCCGGAGAATGATTTTCATCATTGGTGCTGGATCAGTTTGTAGCCGATGCCATAGCGCGTAATTAAATATTTGGGTGCAGTCGCGTCTACCTCGATCTTGCTGCGCAAACGGTGGATAACCACTTCGACCGAATTGCTCGGTTCCTCGGTTTTGCTTTCCCAGACTTCACGCAGCAACTCGCCCTTGCTGACAAATCGATCTGTCTGCTGCATTAGGTAACGGAGCAGGCGATACTCCAAGGAAGAAAGCGCCACGGCTCGATTCTCGATCTTCACTGTGTGTGTATCATCGTAAAGATCGATGGCGCCAACCGACAAAGCTTGTTTGCTTTGTACACTGGTCTGCGCCAAACTGGTGCGGCGCAATAGGGCTGTGATGCGTGCCGTCAACTCTTCGGCTTGAAAAGGCAGCTTGATCACGCGGTCTGCACCAGCTTCAAATGCCTGTACCAGGATGGTGGTCTGATAGATATCAACTAATAGAACAATCGGGGTTAATGTTCTGCGGCGCAATTCGGCACAGAGCGCAATACCGCTATCACCGAATGCGACAGGGCCGATCAAAATGAGATCCCATAACTGGAATGATGCCTGGAGCAAAATCGTGTTCTTTTCATCCAGTCGCTCAAGTTCATAGCCTGCTTTGTTTAAAGTAGCGCTCAGTTTATCATAGAGCACGGTTTGTTCGGTGATCACTAATACTTTGATGGGTTGCTGTCGCACCTTAAATTGGGTGAGGTGTTGCATGGCGTCAAGCTTCCGTTTGGTGGAACCCCCTGCCACTACTCATAGGCCGCTACTTTGAGTATAGTAACTGTTGTATGGTGGCCACAAGGAGTTGGGGAGCCTCTTGTTTGGGAATAAAGCCTTTGACACTAGGGGCAAGTGCTGGCGTCTTGAGCATAGCATATCCCATTCGTTCGTGGCTGGAGACAATCAGCACTGGCAATGTCGGTTTTGTCTGATAAAGACGCGCAATGAGGGAAATATCATCCATGAATGGCAGAGAAAGATCCACGAGTACCAAATCTGGCTGTTTTTGGGGAATGCTTATTAATGCCTTTTCGCCAGAGGCAGCGGTGCCACACACCTTTAGATCTGGAGCGCGTTCCAACAACGCCACATATGCGCTGCGTACCGCAGGATGATCTTCAACGATAAAAATTTGGGTAGTCATAGGTTTACCTCTGTCGCAGAAGCATTGGCGCTGAAGTTGAGGTCCTTCACAATGCAACGCAGGCAAAAAGCCTTCTTGCCCACTATGATTTTACACGAGTATATGAAATTGCGCTATAAAACTAATCTACAACTGATATATAAATTAAGATATAGTAGCCAAAAACCAACAAAGTGCGCCGATCCGGACGGGAATCGGCGCACTTTGTTGGGTAGAAAATACAAGGGGCTCCTGTATGTATTAATCGTAATTTGACGGCAAATCCTTCGCGCCGGCGGCAGATTGGGGATTTGTTGTTACATAAGATTGATATCTTGCCACCCGAATGCCTTGACATCCAGACCCGCAGCCCTGGCTACTTCCAGGAGTACAAGACGGCCTTCTTGGGCCGCCTCTGCCTCTAATGCTGTCGCACTGGCACGCAACGCAACAAGCTGGGCGGTCTGGGTAACGGCGCGGCCAGATCGGTCGCGTAACAAGAGTGGGTATTCGTTACTTGTATTCATTTTGGTTCTCCAATCCCTTTCTATTCCCTAGCCTTATTTAATTAATCGTAAAAAAAGGCCAAATCCTTCGCGGATGGAACAATTTGCTTACAATTTGAGATCGAAGGTAGTGTGCGGGTCGATTGTCACAGCGATTCGTTTGTCGGTTCAGTGAGGAAAAAGTGAACCGATGACGCGAAGCGGGGTGGATCGATCGATCCACCCCGCTTTTTTTCTGCTTTATGTTGCTTGCGAACTGTGTTTTAAATCAACCCAGCCACTTTGCTTGCCTAGCCTCGTGTCCTCACCGACGTTGGCTGAGATTTGGCGCTAAATAAGGCGAGTGACGTACTCAGTTCGTCGATCGCTCGCTGGTGTGCGCGTTCCCATTCCACTTCAAAGGCAACTCTGCGTGCAGGTGAAAATGCATCGAAGTTGGCCCTGACAATGTGCAACGAGACTAAGGCATTAGCCAACGTGTTGTGAACTTGTTGCGCTGTTTCTTCAATCTGTTGAACTTGTTTGCTATCCATAGCTGACCTTTATCGAAAATAGCCGTGTGCTACTCTTTTAATCGCCATGCAACCAGTAATCCTTCGCAAATTATATCAGGTTAAGCAATTTTACTGATAAGGTAAGCCCTGGGTAAGGGATGGCAGAAGAGAGAATTTTCCAACGAACTTTGCATAAGGCTCGCTTGTACGCTGCTCATTATGTGACAAAAGCGCCAGGTCGACGCATTGAACTGGCGCTCGCCTTGGTTTCACTGCCTACTGCTCACTCAACAACATAATGAGCAGCATCACGGTTGTAATGGCCGCAAGCACGGCAGCCGCAAGCAGCGAAACGTACCAATAGAGCAGGACAATAGAAGGTAAAATGATAATCGCCGCGAGGGCGATGTAAGTCCGTTTGCTCACTCGACCCTTATGATCAGTAGCATACCGGCCGTGATGGCACAGATCACGGCGGCAGCGAACAACGAAACGTACAAGTAGAGTAGGATGACACAGGTTAAGAAGATGGCTGCAACCAAAGCGATATAAGTTCGCGCGCTGATTAATTGCGCCATTTCGGCAACCTGTTGGATTGGTTTGTGATTCATAAGCACTCCTTATCGAGCATAACCGCGCACTACTCTTTTAATCGCTATGCAGCGCTTAATCCCGCGCTAATTATGTCAACATTGGGCGATTTGGCTGATAAGATAGGCCTGGCGTAGGGGATAGTAGGATAGCGAATTATTGTTAGTGTGCAGGGATCTAGTGGCTAAGGAGTTTGCTGCTACTATTCAGAACTTTTTTGACTTTATCCAGTTTTTACAGAGTTTTGATGCTATCTTTGATGCTACCTTTGATGCCTGGTTGATGTAAAATGAAGGAAATTGTAATGGAGCCTAAAATTAGGTTAGTCCCGTAAGGAAGAAGTAGGATTTGGGGAGAAAGGGTAATCGTGATGAACAATTCAGCGCTTGCTCAGGCAAACACTCGTTTCTGCCTAATTCTTAAATAAACTCTTAAGCGAAAAATTGACCAGGCTTTACAAATCCTTCAATTGCCTATCATGTAAGCATGAGGAGACTGGGGAGGGTGCTTGAGGAATCATCACTTACAAATCGCCTTTCGAATAAGTTTGTTATACGCGCTCTTTGCTAGTTTCTGGATCTTGGTTTTTGACCGCCTGTTCGAAATGGTTGTCTTGGATCAGAGGCAATTGACGCGGCTAGGAACCTACAAATGGGTAAGCTTTGTCGCGCTCACAACTTTGTTCATCTATACCCTGTTGTGGCGCGAATTACGGACTCAACGCAACGAAGAAACAAACCGGCGCTTAGCCGAAATGAACAACCTCCAACACCTGACCGCAGTACTTCTGCAACAACAGACACTTGATGAAGTGCTGCCGGTGGTTTGCAGCGAGGCGCAACAATTGACTGGGGCACAAGGAGCAAGGCTGCTGCTTTTGGAAAATGAGGCGTGGCTATGGGGTTTTCACCAAACTGGCAATGTGATGCCTATTCTGGAACGGATACCTTTTGACAACTTGCTTTCGGGGCTGGCGGTGCTGCAGAAAAAACCGGTGCTCACCAATGATCCAGCCAACTCACCCCAACTCTTCCAGCCGCACAGAGATCTGCAATCTCTCCTTGCGATTCCCCTATTAATTAATGACGAAGTCATTGGCACACTGCATGTGGTAAACAAACCCGGTGGTTTTACCGAAGATGACACGCGCATTCTGGGCTTGTTTGCCGATCAAGCCGCGATTGCCATTGTGAACGCCCGCTTACACGAGCACACCAAGCAACTAGCGGTGGTGAAAGAGCGGCAGCGTTTGGCGCGCGAATTACATGATTCGACTGCGCAGGTGCTCTACAGTGTGATTCTGTATGCCGATGCTACGCGTTTGGCGCTCGCCGCCGACAAAAAGGCAGAAGCAACCGAGAATCTCCAAGAGCTAGGCACATTGGCGCGTCAGGGTATAGCCGACATGCGTCTGCTGCTTTTTCGCTTGCATCCCCCTGTGCTAGAAGACGAAGGACTAGTGGCCGCTTTGCAAGCGCGCCTGGAAGCCATCGAAGCACGAGCTGGACTTCAGGTGGATCTGCGGGTGGAAGGAGAAAATACGTTGCCAATTGTGATCGAAGAAGAACTCTATAAGATTGCTCAGGAGGCCTTGAACAATGTCGTCAAACATGCCAAGGCCGAACACGTGAGTGTACATTTTCAATTTAGCCACCATCACTGTGATCTGACCATTCAGGACGATGGTATGGGGTTTGATCCAGTTACAACAACACAAGGCGCTGGTGGCTTAGGCTTACGCAGCATTGCTGAGCGCGTCCAGCAGATGGGTGGTCACCTGCTGGTGGAAAGTGCGCCCGGGCAAGGGACAAAGGTGCAAGTCGTGATGAAAACTCAACAGCAAGAAGCAATGACTCAGGTGCCCCATCGGCTTCGCTCGGGGGAACTCAACCCGAAGGGTTTTACGACGAACTCCGAGAAATTCTAGTCCAAGGTTGCGACGATAGATGACCTACGTACTGTACTGATAACGCTTTACTAAGCGATGCAATTTTAGGAGCAAACTCTATGGTGCAAACATCCATTCGCCTGTTAATCGTCGACAATCAGGCAATTGTCCGCAAAGGAACGATAGCCCTATTAGCTCAATTGGACGGCATCACTGTAGTTGGCGAAGCCACCAATGGCCAAGAGGCAATCGACAAGGCGGCATTGCTAAATCCGGATGTGATCTTAATGGATTTAGTGATGCCGGAGGTGGATGGTATCGCAGCGATCCAGCGCATCAGCGCCACCCAACCCAAGGTGCGTATTCTTGCCCTCACCAGTTTTGCCACGGATGATAAAGTCTTCCCTGCCATCAAAGCCGGCGCATTAGGCTACCTACTCAAAGACGCAGAGCCAGAGGATTTGGTGGCAGCCATTCACCAGGTCTACCGTGGCGAACCCTCGCTCTCGCCGGACATTGCCCGCAAATTGCTGCGCGAAATCCGCCAACCGGCACCCCATACCCAGGCTATACCAGACCCGCTGACAAATCGTGAGCTTGAAGTGCTCGCTTTGGTGGCCAAAGGTCTGGACAACCAAGTGATCGCTAACCGTTTGACGGTGACAGAGGTGACAGTGCGCACCCACATCAGCCACATTCTGGAAAAATTGCACCTAGCCAACCGCGTCCAAGCCGCCTTATACGCGCTACGCACAGGACTCTCTGTGCTGGAGGACACCTCCACTGATGAAGGCTAATCAATACTCTCTGTTTTTTCAACATTTGTTGATACAAATACCGCAAGGTGTCCCTTTTTGTTGAGAGCAAGATCAGCACATAATTGACGACAAGTGCCAGTTATGCGCTATAATAGCTTATGAAGGTGAATTGACGAGTCAAATTTGCTGGCATGCCAAAAATGTAGAATAAAGATAGACTGACTTAGATGACAACGATCCTTTCAGCGTAAAGCCCTCTACTTTCAGTTGTGGAATATAAGCCAACAAAGCTGGTCGGGCGTCCTCTGGGTGCCCGACCAGCTTTGGATATTGATTGTAAGCATTTAGACCCAATTGGCGTCCTCCCAAAGATAGTATACTAGAGCCACAACACAGTGGGTAGGCACCCGTAGGGTACCGAATCCGAGGCGCATCCTCTCTTAGGGTAGAATGAGCTTCCACTCATCGCTTATTGACAAGGCGAACGATGAGTACACATATTTTAGGGATCATAAAGAGCAAGAGGATAAGCGATTTAGACTTATGCTCTCGGTGTAATTAATCAAAATTTCTAACCACATCTGGTCAGGTTGCTCATGAATCAACCAATACGCATATTAATCGTGGACGATCAACTATCGGCTCGCAAGGGCCTTAAAGCAATCCTGGCCTTTTACCCAGAGATCCTTGTCGTGGGTGAGGCAGCGAATGGTGAAGAAGCCATAAAGTTGATCGTAGAGCAACAGCCCCAGGTAGTGGTTATAGATCTACAGATGCCAGTGATGGATGGCGTGGCGGCTACCCGCCTGATCAAGACTAGATGGCCTTCAATCAAGGTGATCGTATTGACCATCCAGGCGTCACGACGCGGTGCGGCGCTCGCCGCTGGTGCAGACACTTTCCTTCTCAAGGGCAACGAACCAGATGCCTTGCAGAATGCCATCTTGAATTAATCAATTACGAATTTTACCGCACTTATAAATTCAGCTTGCTGATCTACCATACAAGGTCAATGAGGTTATATCCAACACCTGCCCGGAAGGCTAGAAACTGTCGACCTGACCCTGGTCTTCTCTAGCGCTATCAACTGACGCTAACGCCTGCTGACAACGCAGCCACGATCAACACCCCAGCAATCACAACCTTATCTCACTAATTGAGTTTGTCACGTCCCTAGCACTTCTAAAAGTACTAGTACACTTGGGCGTAAGTAAGACAGTGAATCAGTAGGACAGTAGAACAGTGTTTGTACTGTCTCACTGTCCTACTGATTCACTACTGATTCACCGGAGAATAGTATGGTTATTTCCGCCCAAGTGTACTAGGGACTTTGTTTGTTGGGGTTCGTCAACCTTAGCAAGTCTTGATCTTTCTCAACTTCTTCCTTCATCCCCCTTTCGAGAAACGGCACAATCGCCGCAATTTCCTCTCCAGACTAGCACATTCTGCACACGGGATCCAAGCCACCAGGTATGGGCTGTACATCGGACTCGACGCGCGCGCGCAAGAATGGCTCCGTTAAAGAAGGTTGATCGGTGATCTGCCTTCGCGCTCAACATTTGTTGATACGACTCATCACTTTTGTTGATAGGACCACTGTAGGTTAGTCGTTTTTGTGGAGAGAAAGATCAGCAAATAATTGACGATAAACGCTATATCTCGGACTACACTAGATTGCAACAAGAGAAATTAGAAATCTAAAATCTCAACCAAGCAGGACAAGACTTGAACGAGGCGTCGATACGCCAACGACGATGGGGTAGCACGTATTCAGTCATGTGGGGAGAGACAAGATGAACGAGTATAACTACAGAGATAGAGACGCCGTCTATCAGACCAAGCGCTTTTTCGCCGGACAGCTGAAAGGGCGGTTAGCAAGTATTGCGGTGATGCAGAAGTTTAAATATGGAATAATAACTTGGTTCGTCATCGCTACGTTACTTTTCACAGCAATGGGAAGCATCTGGGCACGGCCCTTGTTTGCAACCGCACCATCCTTAGGTACGGCAGCGAGCTTTGGGGTCCTAGCGGCCTCGACAGTGACCAATACCGGTCCGACCGTCGTCACCGGCGATCTCGGCGTTAGCCCAGGGACCGCTGTCACTGGCTTTCCACCGGGGCTTGTGGTCGGCGGCACGATCCATGCCGGGGATGCAGTGGCGGCACAGGCGCAGGCAGATGCCACTGTGGCGTACAATAATCTGGCCGGGCAGGCGTGCGATACCGATTTGACCGGTCAGGACCTGGGTGGACTTACGCTCACGCCCGGCGTCTATTGTTTTTCGTCGTCGGCGCAGTTGACCGGTAACCTCACGCTCGATGGCCAGGGCGACCCCAATGCGGTCTTCATTTTTCAGATCGGGAGCACGCTCACGACCGCTAGTGGCTCGTCTGTTCTCCTAATCAATGGCGCTAATGCGTGCAACGTGTTTTGGCAGGTCGGCAGCTCGGCGACGCTCGGCACTGGCACGATGTTCAAAGGTAATATTCTGGCGCTCGCTAGCATTACGCTCACGACCGGCGTAAATCTATCTGGGCGAGCTATTGCCCTCAATGGTGCCGTGACAATGGATAGCAACACCGTTTCTGGGTGCACCGGCACCGCGCCGACCCTCACCCCGGTCAACACGCCCGTCAATACACCAGTCAATACGCCCGTCAATACACCAGTCAATACGCCCGTCAATACACCAGTCAATACACCAGTCAATACACCAGTCAATACACCAGTCAACACGCCGGTCAACACGCCGGTCAACACGCCGGTCAATACCCCGGTCAATCCACCGGTCAACACACCGGTCAACACGCCGGTCAACACGCCGGTCAACACGCCAGTCAATACACCGGTCAACACGCCGGTCAACACACCAGTCAATACACCAGTCAATACACCGGTCAATACGCCGGTTAATACGCCGGTCAACACGCCGGTTAACA
>JBBRVA010000273.1:0-9371 GCA_038247295.1 Caldilineales bacterium
AGCGGTGCAGATGAATAAAGAATTGAGCGCGCAGGCGTTTACGCATGGCAGCGATATTTACTTTAATGCGGGGAAGTATGAGCCAGGGAGTCAGGAGGGAAAGGGGCTGTTGGCGCATGAGTTGACCCATGTGGTGCAGCAGAGTGGAGAGTTAGTGTGGAAGTCTTCGGTACAGCGTCAGCCCACCCCCCCACCTCCCACTGGCGGTGGAGGTAGCGCTGCTCCACCTTCCAGAGTCGTCTACATCGACGCCAATGTCATCATTCAGATCAATCGCGGCAACCAGGGTGTGGCCAATGCCTTGCGCCAGATGCGCAGTTCGGGCGTCGACATACGAATTTCTCCATTCCAATATAACGAACTCGTGAGAAATCCCGATATTCCTCGCACAGCAACTGCTCAGCGATTGATGCTAGAGGAGATGAACATTAGGCTAGGCACATCACCGACACAGGCACAACGCGTCGATGTCAATCTGGCTGGACAAACCGCTAGTGGTGGCAATATTATGCAGATACGCGACCAGCAACTCGTCTCCTCTGCACGGGCCGACGGAAGAAATGTCGAGATTTGGAGCCTAGATACCCCATTCACTTCCAATCCAAGACAAGTTGAAAACACGTACAGGGTTAGGGTCGCACCCGAAAGCCAGTTGCCTCCAGTGGCCGGTCGCCCTGATTATCGTGTGGGGCGGCAGCTACTAGGTCTTGAACCCGTGCAAATCTCATTGACTGGTCAAGTTATACGCGGCACACCACCGGGTGGAGGCGGCACAGGTTCAGGCGGTAGTGTACCGCCTGGCCCTGTGCCGCCTCCACCCGGCGCTTCAACGCCTGGGGCGAGCGCTGGCACTGGGACGCGCGTGGTTGCCGGTGGTCTTGCAATCATTGTAGTGCTCAATGAAATCTTGGGCGGGATCGGCCGGGTGCGCGGTGTCCAGCAACAAAATATCGATATGGGCAATGCTCGTATCGCCTTTTGGGAGCGGTTTGGTGCCGCACCCACGCGAGGGGTCTGGGATCAAACCGGGCAGCATCCGTTACCGCCCGGAACGGTACCTTCGACCAGCATTTTTGGATCGCCATCGTTTCCCTACGTGGTCGACATTGATGTTGGTGCATTGCGTAGCAATTTGCCTGGCAGGCTCGATAGCTATCAAGATTTTCTGTATTTCCTCGATGCGGGCAAAACGCTCGGCACAATCGAGGAAGACCCACCCATGCCAAATTACCCGAATCGAGAGCAAAGGGCTGCGTCTCGACGCTATTATGCTTGGGTCAACCAGCCCGACCGTGTTGGACGTCACCCTTATGACATCACCGATGTGATTTCGCAAGTGCGCGCTGCCGCGCTCGGCGAGCTTGACGCGGGGATGCGTGAGCAAACGCGAGCGCTTTCGCCCAGGCAGCAAAGCAATATATACCGTCTCAAGAATGGTCCTGAAACACAGATCTTCCGCTCAGCTGGCGGCTTGCAACCTATTCTTACTTCACAGCAACTTTTCGGCCCCGATCCCTGGGTGCGGACGACTGGCCAACAGGCAGACATCGGTGGTTGGTCCAGCACGGATATGCGCGCCCTGGTCGTCCCAGTCAACGCCGATGCTCAACGTGCTGCATTGGTCAGTGGCTATTGGGTCAAACAACCCATCGAAGATACACTTGATGAGGTGCGCTCAGGTGGTCGGCAGATTCTAGATCGCCAGCCCGCCGAAGGATCGATCAACAGCTTTGTGGCTGGCCCCGAACCTGGTAGCCATTCACGTTTCGGACAAACGCGCTATTACCGTCATTCAGACCCCAACGTGCGTTGGACGATTGCGCTAGGCGAACTGCGTGAATTCTGGGTTAAGCGCGATGACCTCGAGCGCGTATCGGACGCGGACATTGCTGCCTTCACGCGTTCGCGTTAGGCGAAAGTCGTCCCGTGAATGGTATTTCACGGGGGGTTGTCAGACAGTACTAATAGGTGCTACACCGAAGTTTTTAAAGCTCGGGTTGCCTGCCAAGATTATTTGGTTTAGGGTACAAGGCGAATGATAACATCTATACTTGTTGCAGAATGTGCAGCAGGATCAAAGTCCGATGTGGCAAATGAAGGGTATTCTATGAAAATATTCGTAAAAACGTTAATGATTCAGCTAATCTCTGTATGAACTTTACCCTTGGAGGCCAATCTCATGGCTGACAGAATTCACATTGCAGCAAAAAAAACGCCAACGCTTGTCCGCAAACCAAAGGGGGCGGGACTTCTGCAGCGGCGTTATCCCGTCTCGACTCAATCGGAAACAGCGTCCCTTGCTAATGAGGAACCACTGAGCACGCCGGATCAGGCCAATCTGACATCGTCGTTGTTTGTCCCGTCTCCCCGCGGGCATCACTTTGGGCGGATGGCCGTCTGGCCGGTTGGATCACCGAGCATTCAACCCAAGCTGGCGATTCAACGAGTTTGCTCGGAGTGTGAGAAGGAAATGCAACAGCAACCGGCAAAGAGGGATGAAGAAGAAAATCAGGTTTTGCAAACGAAGCCCTTGAACAGCCAGGCTACTGTTTCCGTGCAGCGACAGGAGCAGCAACTAGACGTAGAGGAAGGCAAGGTTCAGGCCAAGGAGCAGTCAGGACAGACAACGACCGTGACGCCAAACTTAGAGACTTGGCTGCAAGCCCGTGCTCAACCACCTAATAATTTACAGACTCGCGGGAGGCGAGGCCAAAGCATCCAACGAAAACCTAATCCTTTGCCTGCTGCCAGTCCTACTCCTGCGGATTACCGCGAGATGGTTATCAATGCGACCCAATTCATGCGGAATGGTGCGGAGTTTTATGCGTTGCTTACGAATGTCAACCAAGCTCGAATAGATACCATTGTCCAAAGCCTAAACTCGACGATTATCACTCAAGAAGGGCTGATCCGTGACCACTTGAATAATGATGCAACGCTGCTTCAGAACCTGCGTGCGGCGTACACGAGTGCTATCCGTGCTTTGCTAAGTCGAGCCGCAGCTCAGATCCATACTTCTGTGTTTAGCCAATACACCCGCCATATTGACAGGATTCCGCTGTGGGCATGGCCTAACGCTAGTGCGCTGGGCGCCAATAATGATGCCCAAAAACGGGCATTTATTACCACTGTAGCTGCTACCTTTAACGATACTGGAGTATTCAGTAATCTGGGGGCGATCAACCAAGCAAAACTGGAGGAGGTTTTGACTCGGCTCAATGCCACTGTCACTGAGCTCGAAACCATGATTAGCAGTCAGCTCGGCGGTGATGCTACTCTGCGGCAGGCGCTGCACAACAGCTTTCGTAGCGCCATAGGCCGACTCCTTTCGCGCGCTTCAACCACGATTGGTCAGAGCGATTTCAACCTGTATATGCGCTACCGTTATGGTTCCAGCCCCTTAATTCCCGACTGGGTCGACCAAAGCGTGACGGGTGTCTCCACGCCGATTCCTGTCGGTGCTGCTGCCGATCCACTGACCGGCGAAGTGACCATGTCGATCAACGGGATGCGCGTGCTGATTCAAACTGATACGACCCAAAGCGCTCGCGCGGCCGTAACGAACATTAATATTAATGCCGGTAGACTGAGCTGGCGTGGCCGCAACGGCGCAATTACGTTTACCCCACCGCTGACAGTGCCCGAGGTCACCATCCGCACCGCATACGGGCCGGGGCTTTCTGCCTCCGCTACGTCCGGTTACGGTAGGGGTACGACTGCCGCAGATCAGGCTGCGGGGAATACATCGCTTGGTTTTCACGAAGGCAGTCATGGCCGCAGCTATCTCGACTATTTGCAAAATCATACTTTCCCTGTGTTTGCAGGAACCGGCAGCATGACCATAGCGCAGTTCCGGGCGGCAGTAACAGCCTGGGATAGCGCCGTCCGGGCCTACAGCCGGGTGATCAACCGCGGCTCTGAACTTACTGTCGACTGCGTGGGTACGACTATCGAAACCTACTACCGGGGTCTTCACCAGGTATCCCGGGTCAATTGCACACCGTGATGAGTGAGATTGTAATCATGAGAGCGTTAATGGCTCAGTTTGTCTCTGTATAAATATTCCCCTTGGAGGTCAATCTCATGGGTGCTAGACTTTACGTTGCACCGAAAAAAGCGCCAACGTCTGTTCTCAAACCGAAGGGGGCGAGGCTACTGCAACGGCGCGCGCCGGATCAACTCGACCCAGAAACGGCTTCCCTTGCCAATCAGGAACAGTTAAGCACGCCGGAACAGGCCAACCAGACATCGTCGTCGTTTGCTCCGCCTCCCCGCGGGCATAGCTTTGGGCGAATGGCCGTCTGGCCGGGCGCACAGAAGAGTAATCCAACATTGCAGCGTCAGAGCGCTCCTGCGGCGCCAGGGTTGACCGACGCGCAGCAGTGGGATCAAGACTGGACCAACTATGCCGCGCAACAACACTACTTTGCGGGGAATGATCGCCCGGCGGGTACACGGCGCCAGCGCTATGATGTTCTTTGTCCGCTCTATAAAGCGCACGGCATTCCTCGCCCGATGGTTTATATGGCAACGTCGATCACGACGGCCAAGTTCTATCACTTCTCCACACCAGCGCATAGCAACTTGGCAATGGCGCTGGCCGCCGCTGAGGCCGCGCTTAAGGGCAAAGGATATAGTTCCGCACCAGTAAAAAGTGTATGGGCGCTCAACTCGCGCACCACAAGCAAAGGTACGTGGAGTAATCATGCCGATGGTAAAGCAGTTGACATCGACCCAAACGACAATCCTCATCTAATCGATCGCAAAGAACGCCAGATCATTACGTTGATGACAGGCGTCGAGATCGACAAGGGGGGTCAGGGTTACAATGTCTTGAAAGGGGCCAGTGACAAGTTTAAGACTGACTACAATCTAACTGGCATGCAACAGCGGCTCACCCAACTCAACGCAACGGAAAAGACCAAAACGACAGAACGAGATACGGTCAAGACTGAGCACGCTACATCCAAAGGGCAACAAGATATGCTCAAACTTGAGCATGCGGCCCTCAAGCAGCAACTGAAGCGAGTATCCCAGGGTAAAAAGGCTAGTGTGGCGGATATTGCCACGGCAACGGCCCTCAAAGCCAGCATTCAACAAAAGGATATTGCTCTAGCGCAAGTTCAGAAGGAGATCAAACAGAAGCAAACTGAACTCAAGAAGAAAGAAGCTGATCTCAAGGCCGCAACAAAGGATCGTGTGCTAATTGAGCAGCAACTGGCGACCTATCAGGCCACCGACAAGGCCATCTCCAATCTGGAAAATGCGCTCTTGCCACTGCCCGCAGAGATTATGACACTCGAAAATCAGGTCACCCAGTCGAAGTTAAACGAGCAGACGGCAAAGGCAAACAAGGATCCGGCTGGTGTCAAAATCGAACAAAAATTGCAGGCCACGCTTAAGCAAGCGCTCAAGCAGAAGAAGGCGGCCTTGACCAAACAACAGACGCAACTCGATAAAAAGAGAAAACAGCGTGATACCAACCCCTTACACCAATATGCTGCTGGCGGTTTTCTTAATCTGTCCAAAGACGTAGTCGACGCCTTAACGGGTGCAGGGCTTACATGGGGCGGCAACTGGGCCGGGGCAAAGGATTTTATGCACTTCGAGTTGTAACTCGTGTCGGCTCGCTTCTTAAAACACCTGTGCATTAAGTTTACAGTGTATTAAGTTTATCTCTGAATAAACGGTATTATTCCAAAGGAGAATACATCATGGCCCCCCTACCCTTACCACAACTTGCCCAAGAGATGGTCAATGCTGAGTGGAACAGCCTGCTGCTAAATATGGATAAATTGGACTTATTTGCACAGCAGCAAGAACTCCCAAGCCACATCCAAGCATTGGTGCGTGATGCACGCAGTTTTGCCTACCATTATCTGGCATTCTTCAAAGAAGTACCTTCAGAGCGCCTCCAGCAAGACGCCACCGACGATTGGACAGTTTTGCATCAAGCGCGTGAGCTTTTATTAAACGAGTGGGACACAGTGCGTCACGCGTTGGAGCAACGGACCAATAAGCATTACCTTGCAACCCTCCAAGCACTCGATCAACTTGCCAAAGAAAGTTTACAAGCGCTGTTGCCTATCCAATCGGAGAAAACAACTACCTATCTGCATAAATTGTATGATGTTACTCGGTTTGCCTTTTCCCAAACGTTAGCTGCACTTACAGGCAACTCTGCTTGCTCAGCACTTATGAACGGTAATTTAAAGTCAACGCTTGCTTGTTCATCAACTGGGGAACGTAATACTTTGACGCGATAACCTGAATCGTGTTGCTCGAAGCACAACTCAAAATCTAGATAGTTTAGATTTGCCATCTTGAGCTCCCTGAGTGTGAAAAAATACAGTAGCAAAAGTTTTGTATCCGAATTCTACTAAGTCCTCTGCAATGGCGCAACACATAAGAATTTGGCGCGAACTCCTTTACCATGATCGCCATCGATTACACAAAAAAAGAATACTCCCATGAACCGGACGCAACTAAAAAGTGTACGCGCCGCAGCTTGGCAAGTGGCCACCGTGATGAGTCGCGACTCGCCCTCCTCACCACCCGACTGGCGCTCACGACCAACGCCACGGCAGGCAGATGCAGGCAGGGGTTGCCCTTATCGGCTGTTCAAGGTGACTATGACGGCCGCATAAAGGCAGATTTGTCTCTATAGGGCAGACGAATTCGACGAAGTTCATCCAGCCGACCGGTCTGACCAGAAAATGTTCCGTTCACTTTCATTTCCGTTTCTCTAACTCACGAGGTTATCCTATGCCAGACCCAATTACGCTCAACTTGACCCACCCGGTGTTTGAATCGATTACGCTGACGCTTGTCCCCGGCACAAAAAATCCGGGGCGTGTGGCCCGCCAACGGCTTACGACGGCGCTGCGGCAGCTACCTTTGCCGCGCCCGGTAAAAGGCTGGCAAGTGCGGCGCGTGCCGGGAACACCCCAACTTGCGTACGATCTGATCCCGCCCGCGCCGACACCACCCACGGATGCGCCGTTGTTGGCCGTCAACGAGGCATGGGACTTGACCTATGCCTTGGAAACGTTGCCCGCGGTAGAAGATGCGGAGCCGTCATTTATTGTCATTCAGGATGCAGAACCAATAATCGCACCCGCCACTGAAACACCGCCAGCCGCGGCGGCGGCCCCACGCGGTTTTGAAAGCTGCGTGGATGACCAGGCGCCACTAACGGTTGACCCGCGTGAGCTCGACTGGAGCGCTCGGTTGGTCGATGCGCCGTGCGCCTGGCAACTCGAACCACCGCCAACCGGCAAACGCAAGGGCGAGGGCATTCGGGTTGGCCATCCCGACAGTGGCTACCTGCTCCACCCCGAATTATGTGATGAGGCCCAAGGTTTGTCGAAGCGCATCGTCACTCAGTGGGAACGGGATTTTGTCGACCGTGACCAAGACGCGCTAAACCCGGGGGGCCACCACGGTCTGAGCACCGCTAGTGTGATCATCAGTTCGGAAATCACAGGGCGCATCGTGGGCATTGCCCCCGCCGCCGAACTGACGCCACTGCGCGTCACCAAGCCGCATGTCTTTGGCATTCCCGCCCCCATTCTCTTTGGCAGTGGCGCACGCGCGTTGCGCGATGCGATCCGTTTCGCGGTCAACGAGGCCGATTGTCACGTTATTTCGATTAGCTTAGGCTGGTTTGCCAACGAATCGCTGCACGAAGCGGTGCGCGAAGCCGAAGCCCAAAATGTGATTGTCTGTGCCGCCGCGGGCAACTACACCGGTATTGTGATCTGGCCAGCCGCCTATCCTGAAGCACTCGCCGTGGCTGGCTGTAACGCCCAACGCCGCCCATGGTCGGGGTCGGCGCGGGGCGCGCAGGTTGGCATCAGTGGTCCCGCCGAGAATGTATGGGTTCCTGCCTTTCGTACCGATGGGGCGCCCACGCAAGCGATGAGCAGTGGCACTTCGTTTGCGGTGGCAACGGTGGCCGGAGTGGCCGCCTTGTGGCTGGCCTATCATGGCCGGGCAACGTTGCTTGAACGCTATCAAGGGCAGTTCACCCTGACCGATGTCTTCCGCTATATTTTGGGGAGCTCTAGCGACCCGTTTGCCGGCGGCGTGGGTACTAATTTTGGCGCCGGCATTGTCAATGCGCGACGCGTGTTGAAGGTGCCGCTGCCGACTCTGGCGCAACTCCAAACCGCACTGCCCGCTGTGCCGCGCGCGGCGGCCATGCCCGCATCACCATTGGCAACGATCGCATCCGTCTTTCCTGATATTCCGATTGAGGAGCTGCGCACTCGGTTGGCAATCATCATGAACGTGTCGGACACAGAGTTGGACGCGCACTTAGCCAACGTAGAGGATGAAGTAATCTTCCACCTGGTGACCGACCCCGCGCTGCGCGCCCAGATCCTGGGCGTTGTGCCTGGTCCCGTTACACGCGGCGCAGATACCGTAGCGCCAGCAGCGGTGCCGCCCATCCCCGCCGCGCTGGCCGCCAATCCACTCTCCGGCCGGTTGCGCAGTCGGGTTGGATAAATGAAAATGCCAGCAGGCGCGAGGATTGATGAATCAACAAAATTCGGATAAGTAAGTAGACAGTGAGACAGTAAAACGTGGGACAGTGAGACAGTTTTGTACAGACTCACTGTCTCACTGTTTTACTGTCTCACTGTCTACACCCCAGTAGGGTAGGCGCTTCCACCTTATCCATACGCACCGTGATCCAAGAAACCCAACAATCGTTTCAGCCGTGGGTTGGCGTCTTTGTAGACATGCTCGGGCATCTGATAGTTCATAAACGGGTAATACTTGTGGCCGATCATACGCCGGCCATAGGTCGCTTGGGTGATGTAGCGGGTGCGGTCGCTGCGATTGGGACCACCTCGATGCCAGACTTGATTATTAAAAAGTACGACGCTGCCAGCCTGGCCCAAATTATAACGAATCTGGCTTTCCCACTTGGTGCCTTCCATCACCTTGGGTGGCGGCGCGCCAAAGAGGTGCGAACCAGGGATCACTTCAGTGCCGCCATACTTGATTTCGGTGACGTCCGTCAGGTAATAATTGGCGGTAAAGAAGAGCACGGGCAGACGCACATTCTTGGGCGGCTCACCCTCGGTCACTAAGTAATGGGGGGCGTCGTCTTGGTGCCAACTGTCAATCCCACCACCGGGCGGGCTGTGGAAAGAGTTGTTATGAATCACATGGCAGTTAGGCGCCACCAATGCTTCGGCCAAGCTGACGATTGGCTCCAGGTCGAAGAGCCGCACATTGGCTGGGCTGGTCTCGAACAGGCGATGGGCCAGCCAAATTTTTTCGTTTTTCCCGTTAAACCCGTTGGGATTGTTTTCCAACGCCCAATCCAGATCGGTGCGCAACTCGGCGCACCAATCGGG
>JBBRVA010000274.1:0-9360 GCA_038247295.1 Caldilineales bacterium
AAACA
Source organism: Caldilineales bacterium (assembly GCA_038247295.1). Taxonomy (GTDB): domain Bacteria; phylum Chloroflexota; class Anaerolineae; order Caldilineales; family Caldilineaceae; genus JAPLGZ01. Next base: position 6 of record JBBRVA010000274.1, read on the forward strand.
CGGATTGTGAAAAACACGGATAGATTATTTCTCATCCGTGTTTTTCACAATCCGTGTTTACAACTGAATTAGCCTGTTATTTAACCATCTAACGGAGGAGTAAACCGTATGAATGTTGGCGTATTGGGCGCCGGTTTTATGGGTGGCACTCATGCGCGTGCCTATGCCAAATTGCCCGCTGTGCAGGTGGTTGCCGTTTCTTCGCGCTCACTGGAAAATGCGACAAAGCTGGCAACCGAAGTTGGCGCTAATCCAGTCACCGATGAAATGGCGATTATCAATGACCCGACGATCGAGGCGATTAGCATTTGTCTGCCCACGCATCTGCACAAACCGTTTACGCTGGCGGCTTTGCAAGCGGGCAAACATGTCTTGCTCGAAAAACCATTTGCGCTCAACGTAGCCGATTGTGACGCCATGATTGCCGCCTATGAAAAAAGTGGCAAATTTTTGATGGTGGCCCATGTGCTGCGCTTTTGGCCCGAATATGTCGCCATCGCCGATTTTCTGCACAGTGGCGCGCTGGGCAAGCCGCTTTCGGCCGTTGCTTCGCGCTTGACCCAAGCGCCGGCCTGGTCCTCTTGGTTTACCGAGCCAACCCAGAGTGGCGGCGCAGTGCTCGATCTGATGATCCACGATCTGGATGTATTGAACTGGATGCTGGGCCAGCCGCAATCGGTCTACGCGCGTGGCCATCAAAGCAAGCCCGACATGTGGGACCATATGCTGACCACGGTTGATTATGGGACGGCGCATGGCGTGATCGAAGCGTCTGCATTTCTGCCCCAGGATTATCCCTTTACGATGACCCTCAAGCTTTACTGCCAGCGCGGTCTGATCGAGTTTGGCTTTAAGGCCGGTGGTGTGAGCGTGGAGATGGGCGGCGGCAGTTCGTTGCTGGTCTACGAGCAAGGCAAATCTTATCCACTCAAGATTGCCCTTGGCGATGCCTGGGAGGCCCAAGTGGCCTACTTTGTCGATTGTGTGCGCACGAACCGTACCCCTGTTCATGGTACGCCCCAGCAAGCACGTCTAGGTGTACAAATGGCGAACGCGGCTCGCCAATCACTCGAAAGCGGGCAAGTCGTTGCCATTACCGGCGCGTAAACTTGACGAGAAATAGTAGAAGCAAGAAAATTGAACGCAGCGCAACCATTTGCGCTGCGTTCAATTTTCCAGTCAATTTTCTAGTGCACTCGCCATCACACTGAAGGATTCATTGTTCTATGAGTGACATTATAATAACGACCATTCGTCCCGAACATTTCGAAGCACTAGCCGCCTTGCAGCGCATCGCTTATCCTACCTTGGGCGCCCATGAATTAATGCAGGCCGAGCACTTCGCCAGCCAATACGCTATTTTTGCCGAAGGCCAGATCGTCGCCCTCGCCGGCGCCGAGGTAGTTGGCCAGGGCTCAGGATTTTTTATCGATTTTGATTTCGAACACCCACAACATACCTTTAGCGAAATCTGCGCCGGTTTCTACTTCACCAATCATGACCCAGCGGGCGCTTACTATTACGGCGCCGATATGAGCGTCCACCCCAATTATCGACGGCGCGGCATCGGGCAAAAGATCTATGTGGCGCGCTTTGACTTGGTGCGGCGTTACAACAGACGTGGCATCGTTGCCGGCGGGTTGATCCCCGGCTATGCCCGCTTCAAAACTGAAATGACGGTCGATGCGTACGTCGACCAGGTTGTCGCTGGCACCCTCTATGACCCCACGCTTAGCTTCCAACTGCGGCAAGGCTTTCGTGTGCGGGGCTTGATCGAGAACTACATCCAAGACAGCGCGTCGGATAATTGGTCTACGTTGATCGAGTGGGTAAACCCAGAATACACGGCGTAATGATTGATATACAACAGGGGTATCGGCAGTAAATTTCTTTACTGCTAACGAAACCGTTGACGTATCCTCTCTGATCCAGTACAATGTGGCTCTATCGTAATTCAATGGAGACCCTATGAACCAGCAAATCACAATCGTGGCAGATACTTCCGTGGCCCTGAAACCACTGCTTGAATCGGCGATCAGAACTGAATTGAAAATGCTTGAACTTGGTTTGGAGCGGACTCGCCAGCGCTTGTTGGCTTTTGAAGAACGTTTCAGCATGACTTCGGCAGATTTTGAACAACGGTACACACAAGGAAATATAGCCGAAAGTCTCGATTTTATCGAATGGTGGGGTGAGATTAAGACTTATGCGCTGTTAAACGCGCAACAACAAGCCCTTGCCGGAGCTTACCTAAATTGATTGAGGACTATTTCCAACATATGGAATTGTTGATTGCCAGCGCTCCTGTCGTGCATCTGCCCAGGTAACCTATGATAAGCGGAGCGCAACCGTTGGTTTTATTCGTGGCGAACTCATTTTTCTGGATGGTTCGCAGCTCCATTTTCGAGAATATGTGCACGTTTTACCAACGGTTGAACGCTATGCCTACGCCTATCACTATCAATCTTCTGCAACTACATTAATTTTCCGCTACGATAATACTCCTCATTTTCCTACGCTACCCAATTTCCCACACCATAAACATGTAAACGATGAGGCAAATGTTGTTAGTGTCAACGCACCTGATCTACAAATTGTATTAACTGAAATTCATAAACTTGTGACATATTCTATTTAACCCTTCAGCGGCTTAATGCGTCAATTCGCTCCGCGATCGCCTCGATCAAAATCTCCAAACAGCCGGCGGCTAGGATCGAAGGCTCTTCTTGATACAAACCTTTGCCATAGCGGTCGGCTGGCAACAGATAGGCGACCTGAAATTCGCCGGCCAGGGGAGTAATTACAATGGGGTGTGCCGGGAAGCGACGACGTAGTTCCGTCTGCAGCACGTTGTAGGGCTCGCCGCCAGTCGTCACCCAAAAGGCATCACCCAGGCGGTAAACCGCGTAGTGAAACGGGTGGGTGGGCCGGTCGATCAGGTAGCTCAAGCGCAGTAACCAGCGTCGGGCGCGCTCTAAGCGGGCGCCATAATTGCGCGCCAGCACCGTGTCACCACTAGTATCTGCCTCTTGCTGCCGTGTGCCCCATTCCTCCATCTCTGCCTCCAACGTCACTGCATCGGGTAACGGCTTCTGTGGCAGTTCGACGACATAGCTGCCCCCGCGGAAGATGGCGGCAGCGGCTGTGTGTTCGGGCGTGAAGGGTTGATGACGCCAATCGCCCAACGTTGCACCAGACACGACCGGTCCTTGGTAGGCATAATCCATATCGACTGGACTCATGCTGGCGAGCGTGGCCAGTGCTGCGTAACCTAACTGCCGGCCATTCTGATCGGCTACGGCCAGATCGCCTTGCTGCCCCCACCGTGGTCCTAATTCGCCGCACATGCCCAATGCAAAAACACACGGCGCACCCGTTGCCTGTTCCACGGTTTCGCGCATCGCGCCAATATAATCGGGGCTGATCTGGGTATTTTCCCACGCCAGGGTCGTCGGATGGCAGGCATAGTTAACCAGGGTAGCCACGATTGCCCCCGTGTGATTGGTGATGCGGGCAACGATCACCGTGTCATCGGCCCCTGCATCGGGGTTGAAGCCACAGGTGTAAATGCCATTCGCATCGTCCCAGTAATCGCGATTAGCGGCCAGATTGCAATGACCTGTGCCGTAGGTGATGCTCACCGGTTGCATGGAGGCGACGGCATAGCGCGCACAGGCGGCAATTTTGGCAAACATTTCCTGAATATACGCCTCAATCAACTCGCCGCCCGGCAAGTGGACCCGGTCGTGGGCAAAGTTGCCGGATGCATGGCTGTGGGAAAAGGTCGTTTGTACTTGCGCAGGCGCGACATTGCAGGCGACGCTCACGCGCTCGATCAGCGCCGTTTGCTGTTCATCTTCCATACCCACATGGTCGATCTGAACGCGCACCAATATCTCGGTTGTGTCCTCTTCTAAAGGGGCAAAGACCATCACTTCACTTGTCAAGGGCCGGTGAATATCGGTGGCGCGTTGATGGCGGGCGGCGCCCCACATCGGATGATACATGCCGACCGGCGGGGTAATATCGACGCGCGCCACACCAAAGCGCACATGTGACGTGGGAATTATCTGAATGGTTGTGCTCATAATTGCGATTCCTTTAGGTCAGTGGCGGATCAAATGATTTTGATCAATCGGTTCAGGACTTACGTCCGCAAAGGTGATACCGTTACACTGGCTTTTCTTTACGTTCTTTGCGGCTTTGTGTGAGATTCGCTCTGTTTTGTGTAAGCGCGGGGTAGTAAATGTTTGATTAGAAAGTAACTTCTTCGCGCGTCTCAATCTTCGCGTCATCCAGATCCATGCCAATGCCGGGCGTGGTGGGCAATGTCACGACGCCATTGATGGGTTGGAGCGGATTTTTGAGAAAGAACTGGTGAATCTCATTCCACTTGACCAGGTATTCCAGCAGTGGACAGGTCGTCTGTGGCCAGGCGGCGATCAGATGCGCTGAGGCGGGTGTCGAGTGGCCATGCGGAATGACGACCAGGTCGTAAGCCGAGGCAATCGCAATGATCTTCATCATTTCAGAAATGCCGCCTGCCCAGTAAATATCCGGCTGTAACACATCACACGCGCCGGCATCCATCAGCATTTTGAGGCCCCAGCGCGTGTATTCGTGTTCACCACCCGAGATGGGGATGCGCACGTTACGGCGGATTTCGGCGTACTGCGCAATTTTGTCCGGCAAGACCGGCTCCTCGATCCAGCGCGGTTGGTATTCTTCCAGGCGCGCTGCCATCTGGATCGTGTAGGGCACATCCCAACTCATCCAAGCATCCAACATAATGTCCACATCTGGGCCAACCGCTTCGCGTAGGGTGCGCACCAGCCGCACATTGCGCGCAATCCCGGCCACGCCATCGGTTGGTCCATCGCGGAAGAACCATTTGGTGGCTTGATAGCCTTGTTGCACCATCATTTGCGCCCGCTCTTGCACCAATTCTGGATCCAATGAGTAGCCCAGCGCGCTGGCATAGGCTGGAATTGTGGTGCGGGTGGGACCACCCAATAAGGTGTAAACCGGCGCGTTAAAGTGGCGCCCTTTCAGATCCCACAAGGCACAGTCAACGGCGCTAATCGCCATCATCGCCACACCCTTGCGGCCGTGGACCTGCATGCGATACATGCGATCCCACAGCCGTTCAATCGCCAGCGGATCGTGGCCGATCAAGAGTGGCGCCAGTTGCCGATTGATGATATAGGCTTGCTCTTCGGGGATGGGGCCGCCGATGCCGTAGACGCCGGCGTCAGTTTCGATCTGCACAAAATAGGCTGTATTACGATATTGGCCTTCACCCACTTTTTCCAACCAGGTGGCTCCTTCTGCCTTGTGTTCGGGGTAGATGTCCACCGGGCGCACCAGTCGTTCTTCCCAAAACTCGCCCTGATGTTCAAGCGTGCCGGAAAGTTTAAATAAACGCACTTTGGTAATCTGCATAGTTTCTCCTGATAATTGCGATTTGTGTGGTATGACAGTGGCAAGCGAGGAACAGGAACTAATTATACACAAATTTAGCCGACGTGCCAGCTAAAAAAATTGGCTGCACCGGTGCACATGCACCAGCGCAGCCAATTGAAAATATAAGGAAAGCGGCGGCTTATTGGGCCTGACCCGCTGTGGTGGCTGCCGGTACTTCCACCAGGTTGCCCGATTTTACATCGTATACATAACCATAGATTGGAATTTCAGCGGGTACCAATGGGTGATTGCGAATCCGCTGCACATCGGCCAGCACACTCTCGGCTTGGTTCTGGATCGTGAGCCAGTCGATATAGTGCCCTTCGGTGGAGCCGGGGCCGGGGCCCACATCGTGCCAACCGCTGGCATCAACCGTCGCCGTCTTGAGGCTGCTGGCCAGCAAGACGCGCATAATCTCATCGGTAAACGTTTCCATCCCGCAGTCGGTATGGTGGATGACAAACCACTCGCGTGTCCCAAGCAGTTTGTACGAGATCACCAGTGAACGAATGGCGTCGTCACTGGCTCTGCCACCAGCGTTGCGGATCACATGGGCGTCGCCTTCGGCCAACCCGGCAAACTTGGCCGGGTCCAAGCGGGCATCCATACAGGTTAAGATGGCAAAACGTCGGCCTGGGGGCATAGGCAGATTTGCCTTGTCACCAAAGTTTCCGGCATAACTTCCGTTGGCAGCCAATACTTCATCTAGCACCTGGCTCATATCGCTCTCCTTATGGAATAGAATGGTGGTTTATGGAATTTCTGCATTGACTTGCTGATAATATCCCCGGTTTTCATGGGGAAAGAGAACGGCAATTTGTTGCATCATCATGTCGGCTAGCGCATCAAGTTGTTGACGCCGCGCCCGGCCGGTTAGATGCGGTTCAACCTGGAGGGGGCCAAATGCAGGGCCGATGCGCAGCGTGATCGGCGTGCGGCGTAACTTATACAAATTACTGAGAATCTGCTCGGTGCCCAGCAACCCAACCGGCAAGATGCGGGCGCCGCTCATGGTCGCGAGGAGGGCAGTGCCCGTGCGCGCCCGCACCAACTTAGCCCCGATGCGCGACGTGTTGCCACGCAATTCTGGGATCACCTGACCGCGCGCCACAAGCTCTGCCAGATCCGGGTTGATGCCACCTTCGGGAAAGATACCAATGATGCGTCCTTGTTCCAACGCTTGGATTGCATTGCGAAAGGCATTGCGATCAACTTGGCCGCGCCAGATTGGAATCCCGTTGAAGAGCCAAATAAAGGCGCGCACCCACCATTTGCGTTGCGATTCGGTGGCGACCAAGAAGGCGGGTTGGAAAGGCAAAAAAAGCGCCAAGATTGGTGCATCAAACCAGCTAAAGTGGTTGGCGATCAGAATGAGTGGTTCCTGGTTGACGAGAACGTTAATTTTTCCTTCGACGTTCACTTGCAAAAGCAAGTGGCCGAATAGACGTCCGATCGTGAGCAGGATATGGCGAGTCATTGCGAGCAGTAGGCTGGCCATCGTTGTGCTAAACCCTTTCCTGTTGGCGCCACTTTGCGTGTCAATCGGGATCGTGTTGATAGATATAGGGCGGCAGATGTTCGGTCTGGTTGTTTTGCGCATCAGCCGAAAGTATACAACCACATTGTTTTTGATAGGGCCAAACACCGGTTGGTATACTTTGCACAGCCAAGCCAACACAATATTTTGCCAACCCGTAAACCTTTGGTTTGCACACTTTTTATAGATCAGCCTATTGCTTATACCAGACCCATTGTTCATACTACACTAGAAGAGTACCGTTGAAAAATTCTAATTCTGGAGAAAGCGGGCGAGGGGGCTAGAAATGCAACTCGCCGACTCTTTATAAAAGAATCGGCGAGTTTGCAGGGAGAAAGGAAACCCCAAAAAGGAGACGAGTAGATGCACCACGTCTACTCACTTACTAGTGTAGCATATTTTGTGTTTGTTTTATATCGGCCAATTTACGTATCTTTAAGCCAAATTAACCCGCCAAAGAAAAACCCACCACGATAAATCGTGATGGGCTTCCACAAAGGAGGAACCAAAAGAGGTATCTGAAGGTGAAATTGTAAAGTAAGCTCCCCTCAAACTTTACAACTCCGCCAAACCGCCAAAGCCTGTTTTCCTGATCCTATCAGACTTTTATCAATTGCAAAGTAATTTTCTATCCAAAATAGAAAATTTAATTAGGCAACTGGGTATGATCTGGGCCTTGGCTGCTTGGCGGAAGTTTCACTCAGTCGTTCCGCTTGGCACCAATAGTATACAGTATACCAAAATATATATCAATCTACAAAAATGGTATACCAAAAAAAGTAATAATTTAGATCCAAACCTTTGTAACGCTTGGGCTAACAAGCCAACTGTGTAGAAAGCGAAGAATGCAGTTACCTCAAGTGGATGGCCTATTCTGGGCAACGAAGGGCATCTGGAGAAAGCGAATTGTGGAGATAAAAGAAATTTCAAATTGAAGGCGCAACTAATCGCACGGCAGCGTGTTTTGAACTTGCAGTAATCCGAACTCAGTCATTGCAACAGGAGAAGCGGCCGTTTGACAGGCAATTGCACACTGGCTAAAATGCTCGGATGCGATACTATCGTAGATCGATGGTTGATCGAGAAAAATAGAGACAGAACCATTTTATTAGAAAAATCGCGAAAAATAAGGGGAAAAGTTATAATGGCAGCAGATACATTTGAACGCGTGCGCAACATTATCGTTGAACAATTAGGGGTTGAACCAGACGAAGTGACCATGGAGGCCAATTTCCGCGACGACTTAGAAGCGGATAGCTTGGATCTGGTTGAGCTGATCATGCAATTCGAAGAAGAATTCGGGGGCGAGATCAGTGATGAAGAAGCCCAGAAGATTGTTAGCGTGGGTGATGCGGTAAAGTTTTTGGATAACTAGGCTAGTTGCACAACTGGTCCACTCAAAGCGAGCTTTCGGTCCACGTCTGCTCGCTTTTTGATTCAATCTGCTAGACCCCATTTGCTAAAACTTATTTGAACCCTGTCCGCCTGCTAGCAGGCGGACAGGGTTCTGCAACTTTAAAACCGGTGGTTGTCGTGGCCTCGATCTTTTCACTTGTCATCAATGCTGGGGGACAAAGCCGCCGCATGGGGCAAGATAAAGCGCTGCTGCGGTTGCCGGTTACGGGACAACCTTTGCTGCGTCACATTGTGGATCGTTTGGGCCATTTGCCACTGGAACAGATTGTCGTCGTCTCCAACAATCCGCAACTCCCCCACCTTGCGCCGCTCGACCGGTCAGTCCTCTATCTGCCCGATACATATTCCAACGTTGGGGTGCTGGGTGGTATCGCCACCGGCTTGAGTGCATGCCCGGCGTGGGCAATTTGTATCGCGTGTGATCTGCCGCTGATCAAACCGGCTGTGTTGCATTATTTGTGTCGGCTGGTGACCGAGCAGGCTGCCCAACCTTGGCAGGCAATTGTGCCCCGTGTGGATGGGTATGCCCAACCCTTGCACGCGCTCTATCACCGGAGTGTATTACCTGTGATCGTGCGGGCGATTGCTGCGGGAGAGCGGCGAGCGGCCGGCTTTCTGGCCGATGTGGACGTGCGGTGGGTGGAGACGGAGGAGTTGCTTCCTTTAGATCCGGCGCTGCATTCGTTCTTCAACGCCAATACACCAACTGAATGGGCGGAAGCGTTGCGCTTGCTGGCGGAAGAAAGCTAGGAAACGCGAAGCGGGATACAGCAACCGGCTCTTTCCCGTATCCCGCTTCCTAGTACACTTGGGCGTAAGTAAGACAGTGAATCAGTAGGACAGTAGAACAGTAGAACAGTGTTTGTACTGTCTCACTGTCCTACTGATTCACTACTGATTCACCGGAGAATAGTATGGTTATTTCCGCCCAAGTGTACT
>JBBRVA010000275.1:0-9319 GCA_038247295.1 Caldilineales bacterium
AGCCATACGACCCATCAGCCTACGATTGGGTTGGTTTTGGGCAGCGGTCTTGGCCCACTGGCCGATCAGATCAAGCAAGCGGATGTCATTCCCTATGCTGATATTCCCCACTTTCCCACCAGCACCGTGGCGAGCCACGCTGGCCAACTCGTGATCGGGACGCTGGCCGGCGCAGTTGTCTGCGCCATGCAGGGGCGTTTTCACTTTTATGAAGGCTATTCCATGGCCCAGGTTACGCTGCCGGTGCGGGTGATGGCGCGGCGGGGCATCCAAACGCTGATCCTGACCAATGCCGCCGGTGGCGTGAATCCAGCCTTTGCGGTCGGCGATTTGATGATTATGGATGATCATATCAACTTGCTAGGGATGGCGGGGCAAAATCCGCTGATGGGCCCCAATCTGGAAACGTTTGGCCCGCGCTTCCCAGCAATGAATCGCACCTACACGCGCCGCTTACGCCAATTGGCCGACGCCGTGGCTGTCGAACAAGGTCTATCATTGCGCCACGGGGTCTACCTGGGTCTTTCCGGTCCCTTTTTCGAGACGCCTGCCGAAATCCGCATGGCGCGTGTTTTGGGCGCAGATGCGGTAGGCATGAGCACCGTCAACGAAGCACTGGTTGCGCGCCACGCCGAGCTCGATGTGCTGGCGATCAGCACGATTACGAATCAATGTATCGACGTGTTAGATTCTGCTACCGAGCCGAACCACGAAGAAGTGATGGCGGCGGGCAAGGTGATTGTGCCGCGGCTGACGGCGTTGTTGTTGGGAGTGTTAGAGGAACTCAGTAAAAAATCCTAGCCCTGACTTCTAGCCTAAAAATTACGTCGGCTTTCCCGAATAAACTCAACGATTTCCTGCGTAGTTACATTTAAATCGATGCCCTCGATATTAAGCGGAGAATCTACTTTTACTTCAGGCTGAATAATAAAAGTTCGACCATCGCGTCGCTTCACACGGACTGAGCCTTTTTTCGTTGCCTCATCGAGCAGAGAAGCTAGATTCTGGCGGGCCTCTGAGTACGTATAGATAGTCGTCATAGCTTCACCTCAAGGACTTGAACGTTCAACGTTTTAGCAGAATTGACCAAATTGCGATCCAACGATAATAAGGGAACCTTATATTTGATGGCACAACGAATGAGATAAGCATCATAGGCGTAGATTTTCAATGTAGCGGCGATTTTGATTGATTCATCTAACTCAACATCGACAAACCGGATTGGAATGTGCTGATAAAGCTCAACTGCTTGAATTGCCTGATCTAGGGTAATTCTTGCTTTTTTTAGCATTGCCGAAAAAGCGTTGCCAATTTCCCAATCAATCGAGTGGGGCGCAATCAAGTCTACGCCTTTCGTTACTTGAATCAACATTGCTTTTTCTGGCTCATTGGCAATAACAGCGATGAGGGCAGATGCATCAATGACTATCTCCATATCTAGCTTTCATCGTATCATATAACGCCTCATACTACACTTGTACAATAGTACAAATACTATATCTAATTGACAGACTATAGTCAAATTTGAAAGCCAGTATTTCATGCTGAGCCAATAACTGCAAACTTTTAACCGATTAATCTCATTTGTCGCCCGTTATGACGCCGAATAAAAGCCTGTCACTTTGTGTTTGCCTGAGTGTTTGCACAAGTTTGCACCCCCGACTATAATATTCAAAGACTCCACTAGCAGACGTATTGATACGTTAGTCAATGTGATGCTAAAGTACAGCTATACAGCTTGTATGACGATCCGCTAACGCTACGCGCTAGAGAAAGGTTACGATGGCAATCGCAACTGACAGCAAATTAACAGTAAAACTCCCCGAACTTCTGCGACAACAAGCGAAAGCCGTCGCCGCCCTACGTGGGGAAACTGTATCCGATGTTGTACGCGAGGCTTTAGAAGCGTACGTAGCCGAAGTGCTCGAAGAAAATGAAGATATACGCATCGTGCAAGAAGTGGAAGCACGCATTGCCGCGGGCAAAGAACCTATCTATTCACATCAAGATATGTGGGCCGAAGTGGAAGCACTAGAGGCCCAGGGTGCATTACCCAATTCACGAGCGTGCGTGACTCTCCACTGCAAAGGCAAAACCGATGACCAATCTACAAACAGCCATCCGCCACTACCATGATCTGTGCGCCAGCCATAATCTAGCGCAGGAAAGCTGGGATATCTTGCTGCCCGGTATGACTGAACGCAATTTGGTCTTTGGTGAGCGGCCATTGTGCACCGTATTGCGTCCCCTCTTCCATACCGAGGAAAACTGGCGTTATTTGCGCGAGCGGACGACGCTCACTTTACAGGTTTTTCGCAAGTTGACCCAGGCGCTGCTGGCGGAAAAAAAATTACGCGCCCAACTCTATCTAGACAGCAACGAAGAGCAGTTGATCAGCCTGCCCACCGGCTATAAAACCAATATCCCCACCGCCCGCCTCGATAGCTTTTTTGTGCCCAATAGCAAGGGCCAACCTTCGCTCAACTATATTGAATTTAACGGCGAAAGCCCGGCCGGCATGGCGTATAACGATGTGCTAGGTGAACTCTTTCTAGAAACGCCACTCATGGAACAGTTCCAGGATCGCTACGATGTCGAACCAATGGAGGTGCGTCACCATGCCCTGGATGCGTTGCTGCGCATCTATTACCAGTGGCTGGGCAACGAAAGCAAGTTGCCCGACATGGCGATTGTAGACTGGGAAGGTGTGCCGACCACCAGTGAATTCTTGCTCTTTCAAGACTATTTTGCCCAACACGATATCAACGTGGTGATCTGTACGCCGGATGATCTGGATTTTACGGGGGGCAAAATGTATGCCGCCGGTGAACCAGTTGATTTCATCTACAAGCGTGTGTTGAGCAGCGAACTCTTGCAAAAATATGGCTTGGAGCACCCGATCATGTACGCGTTGCGCGCGGGTGCGATCTGTATGGCGAATCCCTTTACCTGCAAGCTGCTGCACAAAAAAGCCAGTTTTGCTGTCGTATCAGACGAACGCAACGCTAACTTGTTTAATGCCGCCGAACGCGAAGCGATCCAGCAGCACATCCCATGGACGCGCATTATCGAAGAGCGCTATACGGTGGATAAGCAGGGCAAAAAGATCGATCTGCTAGAGTGGTCGGTGGCGAATCAAGAACGCTTGGTGCTTAAGCCGAACGACGAATATGGCGGCAAGGGTGTGCTGATCGGCTGGGAGACCGCAAAGACCGAGTGGGAAAAGGCTGTGGTCAATGGTCTGAATGAGCCAAGCATCGTGCAGGAACGCGCCAACATCGCCTATGAAGATTTCCCTACCGTTGACGAACGCGGCAATCTGGACATCAGCCAACGGTTGGTCGACTGTGATCCGTTTATCTTCCACGGTGACACTGTCGGCGGCTGCCTGACGCGCCTGAGCACGGTGACACTCTTGAATGTAACCGCCGGCGGTGGATCCGTGATTCCAGCATTTTTAATTAAGGAACGATAGCGCGGCGTTTATTTATATGCATATCGAGGTAGATCAAAGTGGCAAAGTAGGTAAGACAAACGAAGATACAATCCTAGTACACTTGGGCGTAAGTAAGACAGTGAATCAGTAGGACAGTAGAACAGTGTTTGTACTGTCTCACTGTCCTACTGTCTCACTGTCTCACTGTCCTACTGATTCACCGGAGAATAGTATGGTTATTTCCGCCCAAGTGTACTAGCCTTTTCCAATGGCAAACAATTCACTGTTCTAATTCCAAGAAGTGTGAAACAGCGTTGTTTACGTGAACTACGCAATCAAGGCTACGAACCCCATACAATTTACTTGCAGATGTTTGTGATCGGATTATACTTTCTGCTCAGAGAACACATGCAACGAATTGCACTTGTCATCATTGATATAGAATACCAAGGATATGACGTAAAAATACGGCGTTTCTTGTTGAACTTATTGCGAAGAGATGGATTGAATGTAGATAAAAACCAGATCGGTTTTGGTTATATCGGGAAAGACTCTCCTGCCCATACGCTAGCTATCAGCACATACCGCAAAGAGAAAGTTGCCCGATTGGTGCTGACTTTTGAGGACATCATGCGAGAGTTCTAACAAAAATCGAACGGGGCGGCTTGCGCCGGATTGTGCTGTTCAGTCGTCCAGTGATGGATAGGGGTCGCAGCACTCCCGTTCGTCATACGATTATACCACAGCTTGTCAAGACCTCGCGAAAGATGTTTTGCTTCCACGGTGATACCATTGGCGGCTGTCTGATACGCCTGAGCACGGTGACGCTGTTGAATGTGACTGCGGGCGGTGGGTCGATGATTCCAGCGTTTTTGGTGCGCGAGCGGGCGGCATAATTACCCGATTGATACCAGCATTGATAGCCGATTAGAATACCACCCCTAGCAAGCTTTAGCACTGGAGTTTTATTGTGCGTGTTCATCAGATCATTTGGGCGCACCAGTTTGTAGATAAACTTGAAACGAAACATGGCGTTTCTACAGACGAGGTTGAAGATGTATTGCATGGTAAAATGAAAGTCCGTAGAACACGATGCTCTGCCGATTAGCGCACGCGATATGGATAGTAAGGAGAGACGATTCTATGGACGCAAATAAAAAAATAGAGCCGATCCCAGAGCACTTTGCCAATGCGCAGGCAGCTGGCGAGTTTTGGGATACGCATTCGGCTGCCGATTACTGGGACGAAATGGAAGAAATCGAGATGGAGTTTGCTATCCAAGAACGGGTCTTTCTGATTCCAGTAACGGATCACATCTATCATCAAATTAAGCAAAAGGCGAAAGGTGAGGGACGGCCTGTCGTTGAACTTGTGAATGACTTACTGACACGGGAATTTGCTTGATTCATGCATGTATGATGTGACTAAAGGTCGCCTGATGAGGTGCTTGTATGTATCATCCCAGTTTCAACATTGGCATTGAAGAAGAATACCAATTGATCGACCCGCAGAGCCGCGAGTTGTTGGGCTATGTGACGCAGTCGATGGCGAATGATCAATTGGTCGTGCGCGAACGAGCGCAAGAGAGCGACTTCAAGGAACAATTTAAGAGCGCCGTGATCGAGGTGGGTACGCCGGTTTGCGCCGACATCAAAGAGGCACGCGAAAAGCTTTTAGCGATGCGTAGCAACGTGCTGGAACTGGCGCAAGCCAATGGCGCCAAAGTGGCTGCCGCCGGCACCCATCCTTTTAGCAAGTGGGAAGGGCGCAGCGAAGTGCTGCCCGGCTATCGCGCCATTCTAGACGACGCACAGATGATCGCCCGCCGCATGCTGGCCTTTGGTCTGCGCGTCCATATTGGCGTGGAAGACCGCGAGCTGGCCGTCGATGTCATGAATACCATGCGTTACTTGCTGCCCCACATTCTTTGCCTTTCAACCAGTTCGCCTTTTTGGGTTGGACGCAACACCGGCTTGAAGAGCTACCGCTCCGTCTTGTTAGACGCGTTGCCGCGCACCGGCATTCCCGGCTATTTTAGCAGCTATCAAGAGTACCGCGGCTTTATCGATACATTGGTGCGCACCAACAGCATGCCAGATGCCAGCCAGGTGCGCTACGATATTATGCCGCACTATCGCTTTCCTACGCTGGTGATCCGCATTTGTGATATTGTACCCAACTACCGCGACACGTTGGCGATCACGGCGCTGATCCAGGCGACAGTGGCATGGATGGTCGATTTGCGCCAGCGCAATATGTCGTTTCGTCTCTACGAACGGCTTTTGATTGCCGAGAACAAGTGGCGGGCGGTGCGCTATGGCATGGAAGGCCAGTTGATCGATTTTGGCATCGAGCAATCGTTGCCCGCGCGCGATCTGATCAAGGAATTATTGGAACGGGTCGAGCCGTTGGCGGCCCGCTTGAACAGTGCCGACGAGCTGGCTCACGCCCACACCATGCTGGCGCGAGGTTCTAGTGCCGAGCAACAGATCAAAGTTTGGCAGGCTGCCAATCAAGATGCCAAAGCCGTGGTCGACTTTTTGGTAGCAGAAACGGAGAATCTCGCATGATGGCACGGCCTTCGCTGACGATTGGCATTGAAGAAGAATACCAGATTATCGACCCCGAGACGCGCGGCTTGCGTTCGTTTATCACCCAATTTATCGACGGCGAACGTGCGGTAATGGTCGAACACGAACTGAAGCCGGAATTGCATCAATCGATGGTCGAGCTGGGTACGCCCGTTTGCCAGACAATTGCCCAAACTAAAGAAGCGCTGATCAAACAGCGCAGTTTTCTTTCACGCTTGGCGCGTGACAAAGAGCTGGAAATTGTCGCCGCGGCCACCCATCCTTTCAGCCGCTGGCTAGATCAACCAGTGACGCCGCTGCCCCGCTATCAAGGCGTATTAGAGGATATGCAACTTTTGGCGCAGCGCCTGCTCATCTTTGGTATGCATGTCCACATTGGCGTGGAGGATCGCAACTTTGCGATCGATGCCATGAACGTCGTGCGCTACATGTTGCCCCACATCCTGGCCCTCAGCACCAGTAGTCCCTTCTGGTTGGGACGGCGCACTGGTCTAAAAAGTTATCGCTCGCTGGTCTTCGAGGATTTCCCTCGCTCGGGCATGCCGGATATTATGCGTTCGCCGGCGGATTTTGATAACCTGGTGCAAACCCTGGTCAACACCGGCTGCATTCCCAACTCGAGCAAAATCTGGTGGGATGTGCGGCCCCATCACGCCTATCCCACCTTGGAGTTCCGCATCTGCGACATCTGCACACGCGTGGACGAGGCGATCGCGATTGCCGCGATCTTCCAAGCAATTGTGCTCTGGCTCTGGAAACTGCGCCGCCACAATACCACCTTTCGTATCTATCGCCGCGATTTGTTGCAAGAGAACCGTTGGCGCGCCGCCCGTTACGGGTTGGACGGCAAGATGATCGATTTTGGCAAATCGCAAGAATTGCCCACGCGCCAACTGTTGCGCGAGTTACTCGACCTGATCGGCGAAGAAATTGAAGAACTGGGCACGCGTGAATTTATCAAGCCGGTGGAGCAGATGTTGATCCACGGCACCAGCGCCGACCGCCAGTTGCGCATCTACGACGCCACCCAGGGCGATATGAAAGCTGTGGTCGATCATCTGATTGTGGAGACGAAGGAAGGGTTAATCAGCAATTAAACAGTTTGACGTCGGTTTGAAAAGGAATGATATTTCCCTTTCTGAGGCAACGCCAGGATACAGAAAAGCGTGAGGTAATGCAAGAGACAGAAGCAGAAATAGTGCGAATCACTCAGGATTGGCGCGAATTATCAGTAATACTTCGCGCGAGTAAAGGATACCGAGCAGGAGAAGCATTGTATGGAGTATCAAACATAGAGGTTTTAATTGATAAAGTGGTGCTATTGTTTAGCAATCCTCTCTCTTTACAGGTGATTGATAATCCCAGTAGTTTGGAAGCATTAGCTGTTATTTTTTCAAAAAACTTAGGTCGTTCCGTTTCAGTTGTGTGCAAGTACAAACGGCGGGAGGCACTTTAATACTCTCTCCCGTTTTATCTAATGGCACCAAGCTGTATGATTATATATGCCGCCACCAGTACTTGCGACAGAGTGTAGAAGTATTGCTGGGTTCGTACCTCCCCTGGCATGAACAAATCCACAGGGAGCTTCATTAGAGGCACAAACATCATTTGCCCCTGGAGTGAGTGCTAAAGGATTTCCAAAATTTGCATACATAACACCTGTTGAGATCTGGAACACAGCAGTTGCTCCCCAGTTAACTCGACACGCCAAGTCAACAGTGTGGCTAATATAATAGGTAGGACTGTTAACTGATCTGGAAAGGAAGGAATTGAATTGTTCAACTGTTGACTTTATTTGACCTTCAGGCAGACCAGCACTTTTCAAAGCATCTTCTATATTTTGCCCGTTTGGAACTTTGACTAAGACTTCGTATTCAGGTTCAGAATTATTTCCTGCAACGATGGGAAGATATACTTTGTTAACCAATTCTTCCGACGTTGCCTGCGCCCAAAGCACAGAAGGTAACATGAGAAGTAAAGAGAAACTCAAAAAAATATATATGGTGATTCTATTCTTGCTCATTACTGCCTTCTTTTGAAAATCATATGATGCCTATTTTACTAAACCTAAAATTTGGCTTATGTTACGAACACTGCCTTTAGGTGAGGACGGCGGGTAACGAGACAAACTGTACCCAACCAGAAAGTGTAGACAGGAAATAAAAAAGCCATGCCCTCCTTCCTCCATCCAACTAATATTAGACGGCAGTTACCTTGCGACGGCCCAGCCAAGTCAAGGTGTGTCATCTCTAAGCGTAAAATTTCATTAATGTGTATTCTCAGAAATAGCGACAATCGAAGTGCTGCCATCGACTTTTTGTACTACAATTATCTTTTCACCCGCCGCCTCGATGTACGAAACTACGCCTGTACCCTTAAATTCTCCTATACCTGTCTCATTCACCCAAACGCTATCTTGTCCACCCCCTTCCCAAAAGACACGAGCATTGACCTTACCCCAAGCGTCTTTTCTTCTATCACGCAGTATCAAACGGTTAGACATATTCATCCCCCTCTATATCTTTCAGAATTTACGAGTTTGAGCCAAATAGTGAGCGGAATAGTTGCCCTATGCCAGATGAAGACGGCGTTTCCAACTCATCCTTCTCTTTGCGGGCTTGCAAATACTCTTCCTCATGATCGGCATGGTGCTCTGAAATATAGTCAAGTTCTCGTAGAGCACTTTTCTTATCATCAAGCTGTCTATAGCAAAACACTTTCATACTTCTCGTGTTGGGCTGATCATTAAGCTCCAAAGATTTGTCGAATAATGTGATGGCTGCGCGTAGTTGACTCTCTTTGGACGGCGAAAACATACCAGAATACATATCATAGTACAGACCAGAGTGAGCTTTAAATGTTCCTTGAAAGAAATATATCCTTGACTCGTAAGCTTGAATATCGCTATCACTTGAAAACAGTCGTTTATAATTGAGCACTTGCTTCTCATATATGTCTATTTTGCGCTGTAACTCCGCCAAGAAGCGTTGCAGTGACTCTTTTCCTGCTCTTGCAGCTTCACCGACCTTGCTCAAAAAATCCATCAGTTCCTGATGATATGACACAACGAGCTTCATTTCAGTTTGTTGATTGGCAGTCATATTAATCCTTCTGCTAGCCCATACGGCGGTTGAACGACGGCGGGCTACAATAGTCTTATTACCGCCAGGCGGCATATTCAGCCTTCGTCTGCTCGTCGGGCGGATAGACGCCGAGGATACTGGCGCCAGCGGCCACCTTCGCTTGAATAAATTCCTCTAAGCGTTCCTGCTCATACGCATCCGCTGCTACT